>NZ_FNWP01000017.1:0-147901 GCF_900108435.1 Methylobacterium sp. 275MFSha3.1
CTGCGCTGGAAACCCCAATCTCAGGAAGAAAACACGAGCAACAGCAGTTGGTTGTATGAGTTCCCTACCTAGGTCGCGAACCCATAACGGCTGGCACGGTTGAACCGCGGCGTCGTTAGCCCTCTGAGCAGGAGGGCCTTGATGGCGCGGTTTGATTTGACGGATGCGGAGTGGGCGGTGATCGAGCCGTTGTTGCCGACGGACGTGCGCGGCAAGGAGCGCGTGGATGACCGGCGGGTGCTCAACGGGATCTTCTGGCGGCTGCGCACGGGCGCGCCCTGGGCCGACATCCCGGTGCGCTACGGCCCACATACGACCTGCGGCAACCGTTTTCGGCGCTGGCGCAAGCGTGGCATCTGGGATCGGCTTCTGGACGCGGTGTCAAAGGCTTACGACGGCGACCTGCAGATGATCGACGCCACCAGCGTGCGGGTTCACCAGCATGCCGCCTGCACCCAAAAAAAGATGGCCGATCCGGTGGCATGGGTCGCTCGCGCGGCGGCCTGACGAGCAAGATCCACGCGCTGGTGGATGCCGAGGGCCGTCCGGTGGCGCTCAAGATCACCGCGGGTCAAGCGCACGATGGGCGCGCGGCGGCCGACATGCTGGGCGGTCTGGGCACGGGCCAGATCCTGCTGGGCGACCGAGCGTACGACAGCGACGCGTTACGCGCTCGGATGGCTGAGCAGGGCGCGTGGGCGAACGTCAGGCCGATGCCCAACCGCAAGAAGGTGTTGGCCTTCAGCCCGTTCCTGTACAAGTACCGCAATCTGGTCGAGCGCTTCTTCAGCAAGATCAAGCACTTCCGCGCCGTCGCCACGCGCTACGACAAGGATCCCGACAACTTCCTCGCCAGCGTCAAGCTCGCAGCCGTGCGGGTCTGGCTGCGAGCTTAATGAGTCCGCGACCTAACTGCCCGGCGAACTGGTCGCGCGGGTTGCCGCCTTCGTCGAGCCTTACAACCAAGCTCGGGCTCACGAGAGCTTGGGCAACCTCACCCCCGCCGACGTCTACTTCGGCCGCGGCGAGGCCATCCTGCAGGAGCGGGCGCGGATCAAGCGCCAGACCCTCATCGATAGCCGCTTGCGCCACCACGCGCAGGCTGCCTAACCCTTCAACCCAGAAGGACCAGAGCCTCCGCTCCTGAGCGCTTCAAGTCGTCTCAAATCATCTGACGACGGACACCACATCACGCTTTGATATGCAACTGTAGTACTAGAACGGGAGCAGAACATAGCGAGACGGGTGGCCGAGAACACCGGCATCAACCGGCCATGTGTCATGGGCAGACGCGAACAGAGCAACACCCGTTGACGGGCCGTTAACCATGCGGGGTCATGCTGCCGACAGCGATCGGTCGAGGGGCCGAGCGACGGCAGAGCAGCTCTATGGCCTACCCCCCCTGGCCTCGGTGCGGCCTCGCCGTCGCAGTCGCGCTTGCCTAGCGTGGGTCGCTATCCTCTGATCTGACGCCGTGTACGAGGGACGCCAGGTAAATGGCGGACGCGATCATGGCGCAGGCCATGACGCCAAGGGCTTGAGCTGTTGGCAAGGTCATACCGGTAACCATGCCGTCCGGTTGTAGCGAGCGTGTTGCCGGATATAGGTAGGGCGATCACGAGCTAGCGATATGGCGTGGTCAGCCCGTGATCAGATCGGCCGATGAGGCTGAGATGCAGGGCGGGCATGCGACCTAGCGCCGGATCTTTCTCACGATGTGATGTGTTCAAGCTTCGCCGCGATCCGGCGGCCAGGACGTGCCGTGTACAATCCCTTCTTCTCGTCGCTGATGCTGGCCATTGAGGCGCAGCGCGTCATCGAACTGCGTTTGGTTCGTCTGGCCTGGGGCGGTAGCGAAGGACTGGCTGAGGCTCAGTCCATGGTGATTGAGAAGGTTCACGCCGCCGGCGAGGCGATGACGACACTGATGTTCGGCGGCTCGCCCGAAACAGTCGTCGCCCGCTACCGTGAGCACGTGGCTGCGAACACGAAGCGCCTCTCCACTCCGTGAAGGCCGTGCGGCTTCATCATAAAATGCCTAGCTAGAACGCTTCGCGCTCCAGTTGCCGCTGCACTCGACCAAGCCACCAAACGTGCGCCAAGTGCCGCTGCCGCTGCCCTTCGCGGTCAGATTGCCGGCGATCGGCACCTTGTTCGAGCCCTGGGTGATCGTGGCTTGTACGGCGCCGGCCGCCGAGACACCGCCATCGATGTCGACCTCCTCCCCGGGGATCGACGCGTCGCTGTCCTTGATCTGCACCTTGTAGCTCGTGCTGGCTGAGCAGGGTCCTTCCGCAGTGGTGGCAACGATGGTCCAGGAGCCATCGAACTGGTTCGGTATCTGCACTTTTTTCGTCGCGGCATCCGCTGGGAGGAACGCGCCTGCCGTTAGCCCAGCCGCGAGGATCAGGGTCGGGGTACGTGCCACAGACTGGTCCGGAGATCGCGCCGCCGGAGACGGCTGCGCCACCGCAGAACGGATATGTCGGCTCGATAGTTTCAGCGGCTACGCAGCCCCCTCTGCGGCCGAAAGCCAAGGTGCTCAGGCGGCTCGTCGGAGAGCGCCCCTTCCACGAGCAATTCGACCTTCAGCAACCTTCTGTTAACCATAACGGCCGAGGTAGCTGTCAGCGATCGGCTGGGGGGCTGAGCGTCGGCAGAGCAGCACCGAGACCCGGATGTACGGTCTCGCGGTGCGGCCTCGTCGGCGCAGTCGCATCAAGCCCGCACCTGGAACACCAGGGCGGGCTTCTATCGTCAAATCGGGCGACGGAATGGCCTCGCTTCAGGCGAGCGGCTCATCCACCGGCATGCCCCACACCGTCTTCACCGCGGCATAGGGCGGGTCGCCCGCTGGGAAACACGCTCCCCAGCCTCGGCCGTTCTGTCAGATGTCGACCGGCCAAAGCGTCCGCCGTTCCAGACCAGATAGCCGAGGCCGGCTGCCACGCCGGCGAGCGTCGCGATAAGGGCGAACTCGCTCGACATGCCTCCCGCCACGGTGCCTCGCCGCCGCGACTGAAGCGCGTTCGTTTTGGCCCGCACGAACGCCCGTGTGGCAGCGGCAACCTCCTCGGGCCCGAAAAGCATCTGGGCTGCGGGGATCAACTCATGCACGTGGCGATGCAGGTGCTGATCCACGAGGAACGTGACATCCTCAAAGGTGTCGAGCCAGCCAGCCGAGTCCGCCCTACGGCGACGGGCGAGCTGCTGGAGTTGTCGCCTGAACTCAGCGTGGCCGCGGTTCAAGTCTTCGATCAGCGTGCGCGTCTGGCTCTCCCGGCTCAATGGGCCATACAAGCTGGCACCAAGGCCGATGGCATGCAGATCAAGCTCGTCCATGAGATCAGCCAGCATCTGCTCGCGGCTGCCGACCGCTCTGGGATCGTTGAGTGCGTATGGTATCTCACGGATCAGGCCACCAATGTTCTCATGGTCGCGCTCGATGAGTTGCCAAACGTCCATGCACGCCTTCCTTGCCGGTGGAACTACCAGCTCCGAACACCGTGCGCCCACAAAGCGTTCCTGATCGAGGTCGTACCGACCCAAGCCGCCACTTAGATGACTGCCTGAGGATGCGGCGATGGCGTGCCAGAGTACCGCTTCGGGTCCTGTGCGCAGCCGGTATGTACCCTGCGATGGGTCAACCTCCGTCGGCGGTGTTCGGCGTTGGAGGCCGAAAGGACCACCGCACCGCGGCAGGACGGGCATCGCTTCGGCGCCATCACGAAAGCGCTCTTTGCCTCAGCGACGCTGATCTGACGCCAGGCACCCTCGATCTTCGCTTCACAGGTCTGATCCTCAAGCGTCGCCATGCCCGGGGGGGGGGGCCATGGCGAGATGGCTCGCACCAGCCTGCGGCCGAGCGGACTGGCGCGACAGAATGGCAGCCCTCAGTTCATCCGCCGACGCCGTTCCCGAACCTCCTGCTGGGCGAGCCTGCGTCCGAGCGCCATTAGCAGCGTGTCCGCCCGTGCCTTCAACTCAGCGTCCTGCAACTCCACGATCGCCTGTTGGGCGGCGATAGCGTGCTCGGCCGCCCGGTCCAGCGGCCGTTCCATCGAATGGGTTTCGACTTCGCTGAACGCGTCCTCAGACATCCGCATCTGGGTTATGTCCACCAAGATGCCAGCACCGCCTACCGACCGGCCGAGATGATCAATGCTGAAGCGGCCTCGATCTAGGACCCAGCGCGTCTGGCCATCGGCCGATATCACTCGGTATTCGGCGAGATATGTGCCGCCGTCAGCGCGGCAGCGGCGGATCTGAGCGAAAACGCGCTCGCGGTCATCTGGGTGTATGCTGTCGATGAAGAGCGAGAGCAGCACACCCTGCTCAGCTTCGTCGGGATCGACATCGAACAGCAGCGCCACGAACCCATCAACACGGGCTCGATCGGTCGCCGCATTCCACTCCCACCTACCAATCACGTCGAGCGCATCGAGCGCGGCTTGAAACGCTTCAGGAGAGGTCTGTCCACTTGCGAGCTTAAGCTTTGGCACCACCGGACCCGCCTTGGTTCGTCCTAACGTGACTTAATAGACCTTTGAAGACAACCTCAAGGAGATTAAATTTAAGACTTCACTACTGTTGCGTGTATGGCACTACCAAAACGGATAGATCGTACTATTGATGCACGCTGAGGTGGCATGCACGCCCTAAGGAGGGGCCGATGGGATCGAAGGCGCGGCCTCTAGGCAAAGACACTCTGTGCGGACTGATGGCGGAAGAGTTCTCTGATCGCGCGACACGGCCTGGCTGTCTAAAGACCAAACGGCTTATCGGCCGCATCGCTGCAGGTCTCGCCGGCCGCGCTGTACAATCCGCTTGACCCCGTCGCGACAGGGCGCTGGGCTGACACCGATAAGGCCTCAAGCACCAGCCTGGATCAGAACTGCCTGGCGCTCCTGCACGCCTATAGGCGCATCCAAGATTCCAAAGAGCGGCAGCGGCTGCTGGCGCTCGTGCAAGAAGCGGCCGAGCGGACCTAGCTGCGACAAGCAGGCTATGACCTGACGGCGACCAATTCCTCTAGGACGTGATCGATCATACGGATGAGTTGCTCGGCGGTTTCAGCGACGGTGGCATCTTGCGACATTGCGATTGCGGCTTGCTGCAGCGTGCGAAACTCCTGAAGCCGCGCGACTGGATCACCTCCCCGGGCGACCGCCGACTGTACGAGGCCCTGGACCAGTTCGCGTGCCAAGCGCTCATCAAGACCCGCTGCGATTGGGTCTGAGGACGACGGAGCGGTCGTGTTCGCGCATCTTTCCGCTGCCGAGAGGAGCCGCCTGCGCCACTTCGGATGACGGTGGCCACCCACTCGTTCGACCAGACCTTCACCCTCCAGGACACCGCACGCCAGTTTGACGACCTCGCCCCGTCGGCGCGCTGTGATGCCGGCCCGCTCGGCAAGCTGCAGAGTGCTGATCGGCTCGTCGGTAAGAGCGGCGAGGATGCGGGCACGGATCGGAAGTTGTCGGCTCACGATCCCCCGAGCCCCATTCCCAAGAAAGCGGCAGACAATCATCCAACTTCGCTGCTCCAGCAACGGTTTAGCCGCTCTGATTGATTAAGGATCCCTGGAGGGATTCGCCTCAATCCATGTTGGGCAAGGTCGCTTCTGGCCGCATGGTTTAATGGCTACGCTCGCCGTAGGCCGTGGGATGGCTTCCAGTTTCGCCCCCACCATGCTCCCCGACGCCGCCGCCCTGTGGCGTAGCGCGCTCGAGGATCTGTCAGAGCACGCCTCCCCCTGCCGGTATCTCCTCCCAGCTCGATGGACCGCACTACGGGCGAACGCCGTGGTCTTCTGCGAGCAATTTGGGGCCGAGGCGCATCGGCTCGGCTGGACGGCCCCTGAGCTGTTCGCGGTGCATCCGGAGCACGGCACCCTGCGCGTGGACTACTGCGGGGTGCTCATGGTGGTGAGCGAGCCTGTCCGAGGCGTCGCAGTGCAGCGGATCTTGTTCGAGCGGCTGACTGGCTACCGGAACAAGGTCGGCCAGCAGTGGGGCATCCCGGTATGGGAGTTCGCCAAAAGGGGCGGTGGCCGATGAGGAGGGTTTCTAAGTCTCCGTTGCCCATCAAATGAAGGGTGACTGTTCGGGTTC
Source organism: Methylobacterium sp. 275MFSha3.1 (assembly GCF_900108435.1). Taxonomy (NCBI): domain Bacteria; kingdom Pseudomonadati; phylum Pseudomonadota; class Alphaproteobacteria; order Hyphomicrobiales; family Methylobacteriaceae; genus Methylobacterium; species Methylobacterium sp. 275MFSha3.1. The sequence continues at coordinate 6,114 of NZ_FNWP01000017.1, forward strand.
AACCGCTACCGTGTCCGCCCAATCGAGACTCAACACCTTCCGCCCCGCCGGCAGTGCTGCGCGGGGCTTTTCTTTACCTTCGACGTGCAAAATGCCGTTGGATCCAAGCCCTTGCCCCCACTGGCGCGGATCTGGATTAGCCCGCCCGGTCCGCCGGAGCGGGCTTTTTCAAGCTGAAATGTCGATCAGTTCATCGTCTTAGGCCGATCGCCGACGAAGGGACCGATCCCAGTGGCTTCGACCGTCGCAAGGAAGGCCGCGTGTGCATCTGTGTCTGTGGCGAACGTGTCCTGCCAACGGGTGCAGCCGGAGAAATGCACCACCTCCATCCGCCAGCGATCCTGTGTGCCGGCAAGGCGGTAGATCTCGACCTCAACCTCATGTCCGTCGCGGGTGAAGAGGCCCGATAGGGGGGAAGTCTCGAAGTCGTAGTCCTCGTCGTCCACTCTCGCCGCTCCGTGCCGCTGAGCAGCGCGCCGCCCGGTCTCAACCTGGGACGGACGCGTAGAGTATGCTCGCACAATCCGGCAACCGACGCCCGCCATCTAGCCCCGCGAGCCGCGTTGCGTATCGGCTCTTATAAGTGAGGCCATCGAGACCCATGCCGCCGCAGAGCGAACCGCTACCTGCCGCTACTCGCGGCGAGAAGGCTGGCCGGCTTGCAGCGAGCGAGATGATCAAGACGGCGAGCGCCGAGACAGGAGGTCTTCAAGGCGTCATGAGCCGGCTGGGAGCAGTCGGGAACATCGTGGCCGAAGGGCATCTGAAAGCCGGAATGCCAGCGGCTGAAGTCCGAGCATGGCACATCGGCTTTCAAGCGGGGATCAGTCTTGAACTCGGGGATCACATGCGCCGCTTGCGATTGGCCACTTAATACCCCGCCCCGTGAGCAGACCGGCCGACGTGTGTGGCTAGGCTGGGGTCGGCCTCGTTCACCCCTGAACGGGGAGGCCCATGATAACGGCGGTCTTCACCATCGTGCGTCGCAGGCCGGGCGTCGTCGCCTCAACCGCCAGCAGCTTCTTGGCCTGTGGGTGCATCTCGATTGCCTTCGCCACATCGGCGGTATGGCCGGACTTGAAGGCGAACGGCTTGGCGCTCTCGTCCTTCAGGTAGGCGGCCGTCGCCGCTTCGATCTCCTCGTCCGTGATCTCGGCTTTGCGGCGCAGGTCGCCGACGTTGGGGATCTCTTTGGCCATGCCGGAGGCCTACCGCGGAGCCCCTGCCCCGTCCATGACCGGCCTCCGCGCTCACTCATTCGGGGCCAGCCAATTGAGCCGGAACATCGCCGTTTGGACTCCAGTTACGGCTGCTCAACAGGGAGTGAAACCGATGGTCGATGTCGCGCAGATCCAGGAGCATGCCGAGGTAGTTGGCTCGGACGGGAAACACGTCGGAACCGTCGATCATATCGACAAGGGCGAGATCAAGTTGACCAAGAAGGACGCGGCCGCGGGGGGCCTGCACCACTTCATCCCGGTCGATTTTGTGCAATCGATCGAGGGGGGAAAGGTTCATCTCGACCGACCAGCGGATGAGGTCATGCGCGAGTGGTCGACGTCCTGACACGTCGGCGTCAACGGCAGACTGAAGCTTCCGATGCTGACCGGACGGCCATATCATCACGGCTCGCCCGGTCTCGCGCACATCCCGACCGCGTCCGCAGGTCATTGGCCGGCGATAGTCCGATCAAAAAACCAGTGCCACGCCTCCACAAGACCACGTTACGACGTGACAGCGCGATCCCGTTGGCAGTTCCCACATCTCAAACTAAGGTCCAATAAGAGGAGATTATCGGACACCAGCAGATCCCATGCCGTCGACGCTGCCTCGCCTTCCCTTCTCACACGCCGGGCAGGAGTTCGTCGTCAAGGCGCGGCCGGTGGCGGATGGCGTCGAGGTTCGTGGCTTCTGGCATGCGCGCTCCAAGGAGCGGACGCGGTTCTTCGTCGTCGTGCCGACTGACGCTATCGAGAAAGCCAAGCGACCTGACTGGGCTGATCCGGTGCAAGCCGCGCTGAAGCTCGTTCGGAAGCAAATCGTTTCGGCGATCGACGGGGGCGAGCCGCTAGCCGAGGACCCTCAGCCTTGAGCACCGAAGTCGCCCTCCCCTCATCGACCGGGCTTCAGGCGTTCGCCGGCCGGGCGCGCGAGTATGCGGATCAGTCTCGAGCAGCGAACACGCGGCGCGCCTACGCTTCCGATGTGCGCGCCTTCGCAGCCTGGTGCGAGATGCGTGGTGAGCCGTCTCTGCCGGCAAGCCCAGCTGCTGTCCTGGCCGACCTCATCGACCACGCGACCACGTTGAAAGTTGTCACGTTACAACGTCGTCTGGCTGCCATCCGCGAGTGATCCGCCCCCAGTGAAGTGGTCCGCCCTGAGGTATGGCTTTCGGGCCAGGACGAGGACGGACAGACGGGAACGAAGCGGCACAAGCCGGAGGATGTCGTCGCCAAGCTGCGGCAGGTGGATGTGCTGGTCTCTCAAGGCCAGAGCGTCGGGGACGCGATCCGCTCGATCGGCGTGACGGAGGTGACGTACTACCGCTGGCGCAAGGAGTACGGCGGCCTGAAGAGCGACCAGGTCCGGCGCATGAAGGATCTGGAGACCGAGAACCAGCGGCTCCGGAAGGCGATTGCGGATCTCACGCTCGACAAGCTGATCCTGCAGGAGGCTGCCCGGGGAAACTGACCAACCGCTCCGGTGGTGAGAACGCCGCCAGGCTGGCGACGCCTCAGGCCTACGCCAACAGCTTCGGCGGCGGCGGTGGGGGAACCTTGCCGGCGCTGGCAGCCTCACGCGGGGGCTTGATGGGTTCGACCGCCCAGCGCGGCGGCTTCGGCTTAAACGGCATCGTCGATCGGGGCGCAGTCGTGCCGGGACAGGCTTCGGCCATGCCGGGTGTGGCCTCGCTGTCCGCTCAACCGATGGCGCTCGCGCCCAATCCGGTCGGGTTCTCCTCGGATCCGGTGGCCCAGCCCCAACAGCCGGGCAATCAGTACGCCCAGATCGGGAACGCCCTGAAAGCTGCGGCGGCAGGTAAGCAGAAGCAGGGACAGAAGGGCGGCGGGATGCAGCTCGCCCAGCCGGGGCGGCCGAGCCCCATCGGCCTGCAGCAGGCCAAGGCGATGTTCGACCCGGGCAGGTTCTACGGGGTGCTGCGCGACGCAGGGGTTCGCGGCGTCTGAGGCGTTGCCGTCGGGGTCCGAGCGTCAGATGGCCCAAGCCCTTACCGCTGTCGCCCGATCAAACCTCGCATTCTCAGGCTGTTGAGGTAGGCCCGCTGGAGAGGACACCAGAACGCGGCACCGCTCTCGCGGAGCGCCGCTGTGTCTTCGGTCTCGGCGACGTTCATGGCCTTCAGCAGCCGGTCCTGGCCGAAGCGATCGAGTGACTGCGAGAAGAGCGCGGTTCCGATCTCCTGCAGTTGGGCCTGATCGACAGCGTAGAACGGCGCGCAGTTCCGGCCGATGAGGGTCACGCGGACGATCATCCGTGCGGCTTGGTCGAGGCGAGTGGCATCTTGAGGCAGTGCAGCTTCAGGCGCCTTGGTCGGTCCAGCGACCGCATTGCAGTTCGCCAGCACGAACATGGCCAGCCCCCAGCACGCGACGGAGAGGCGGCCGCGGGCAAGCGATTGTGCGTGCACGGCCAAGCCTCTCTGTGAAGCGAGCCTCTTCTGTGGGTCGTAGGTCTGATCCTGTCGCTCGAGCATATTTTCAGGATGGCGAACGTCGCGGCGGGTGTCGAGGCGCTGGCATTGGCGCTGCCGTCATCTTGCAGCTACAGGTCTGACCATGCCCGACAAGCTCGACGCTCTCCTCGAACGCCTCAAGGCACACCAGCGCGCGCTCATCCTTGCAATGGCCGAGCATGATGGCCTGCCGGCGCAGAGCGCGATCCGCCAGGTCGCGGAGCTGGAGAACGTCATCGCGGCCGTTGAGGCGGTAGCGGCCGAGGAGGCAGAGCAGACCCGCCCTACGCCCCGATGAACCCGCGAGCGATCCACCCGACGGCCCATGCCGCAGCGTATAATGCCACTGCTACGGCGAGGGCCAACCCAGCTGGCGTATAGTCGGGCCGGCGGCCGAATACCTCTGCCTCGGTGTATTGATCCCGGTAGAGGTCCCAGGGCCCGCGATCCGTTGCACCCGGGGCAGGCTGCAGACACCTCGGTCGACCGCCACGCTCGGGGATCAGATCGTCGAACATCCCGACGCACAGCGGCAAAGGGCGGCTATCGCGCCACGCGGCAAAGCCGAGCCACAGCCCAAGGCAAAGGGGGAGGATCGCCAGTGCCACACCGATCCGGTGAAAGCCCCGGCCGATCTGAGACGGTGCCATGCCTGATCAGTCCGGTAACGTGATGCACACCTGCGCGATCGCCGCGATGGATGCCGCGCTTGCAGCAAGCGCGTTCATGGTCGATTGGAACCACGGCACGGTGCTGTCAGTCCTCTGCCGAAGCAAGCGCCGCACGCTCGGTCATTGCCCAACTGCCGATACCGCCCAGCACCCGGCTGAGATGATGCCGCAGAAGCAGGCGACGAGCTTGGTGGCGTGGAGCAGTATCATGGACCGACCTGAGCTACCGATGGAGCTTCCTCAATCGGATCCGTCAGTTCGTGAAACTCGGCCTCAAGCACACCCATCGTGTGCTCAATGGCCTCTTTCAGATTGATGGCGCTGAACTTATCCCAAAGGACCGTGACACCGCCGACCTCGTCGCCGATGTAGCTCGCATCGCATTCCAGTTCGCCGACGAAGCCAGGTGCAACGATGTCGTAGTCCTTTGAGCCGAAGCCGGGATTGAGCTTCGCACGCGTCAGCCGCGCATGCTTGGATGCATTGGCGAAGGCTTGAACAGTGGCATAGCCAAATGTGCCGGTCCCGGGGACGAGTCCCTGCCCGAGGTGGCTCTTGGCATCGTTGAACCGAGTGATCTCCCGCTCGGCCTTCTTCCCGTCCGCGTTCCGGTTCTGAAATACGTGATCAACCGTGTGCAGCAGTGCCATGCAGGCCAACATGCCGCGGCGCGGGTCATGGTGTTGGGCGAAAAATTCCTCGACCGTCGGGCGAACGATGAGATCGTAGTACTCGCGCGCGGGGTACACAGCGGCCTCCTGTCTGAGTCGCATCATGCCGCCGCGGTTCATCCCGCACCAGACTGCCGAAGCTGTTTCGCTCAAACGACAACGGCGCAGCAACCCGTGAGGTCACTGCGCCGCTTGATCGGGCCGTCGAGGGGGCGAATACGGCCTTGAGGACGAACTACGCCCGACGCCGCCTCCGTGAGGTGCGCCCAAGCACATCCAAAAGAATGTGGCCCGGTGGCGACAGCGATCAGCCATCACCTGTGGACGGCGCGAACTGCCCCTGATCCGTCAAGGTTCAGGAGCGAGCGTGCTCACATCGCCCCCGATCCTGCCTCGACATGTTCGCCAGCCCTCACGCCTTCGTCCTGCACCACCGCGAGCCCCTCGCCGTGCTCGTCTCCTACACCCTGTTCCTTGCGGGCGCGCTGCCATTGTTCTGGGCATTTAGCTAATCGATGGGCGAAATCGTGCAAATCTAAAGCCAACAGGCTCGCCCAGGCTATATTAAGCGTCCGATTAACCATTTTCGTCCAGATCTCGATGCCGGCAGTCCCACGAATGCTCCACTTAGCGGCTGCCATTGAGGTCGGCCGTGTCGTTCCAATCTTTATCCATTCGCAGCAAGCTGATTGCCGCCTTCGCAGTGCTGCTGTTGTTTCTCGGTGGCCTCAGCATCATAAAAATACAAAGCGCCTCGACGCTTCACCGTCTGCTTCTCGACGTAGAGACGAACTGGCTCCCAAGTGTCCGTGCCGCCAGTCAGATTGATGCTTTAACAGGTCGGTACACGACTAGTTTGCTTCGTCATATTCTGACGGAAGAGCCTCAAATGCTGACTAGTGTCGATAATGATCTCGTTGATCGGGGACAAAAGATCGGAGTCGCGACGAAAACCTACCAAGGGCTGATCAGCTCTTCGGAGGAGCGAGCACTGTACGAGACTTTTGCCCGCGAGTGGAATGCTCTTGCTGCCGCGGTCGAGCCGATCCTAGTGCTATCTCGCAAGGGTGAGAAGGCGCAGGCCCTCAGCCTCTACGAAGCCAAGGTGGTCACGCCGCGGCGGAACGCTTCGGTCGCGCTCGACAAAATCATCAAGCTCAACCAAGACGGCGCCGAGCAGGCTGCGCGCGACAGCCAAACCACCTACGCTCAGACACTCAGGGTGCTCATCGGCGCTGGCCTTGTCGCTGCGGCCCTGGCGATTGCTTTGGCATCCTTGATCATCCTGAGCATCTCGCGAGGCATCGGCTCGGTGGTGCAGCCGATGCAGGCGCTCGCCGATGGCAACCTCGCCGTCACGATCCCCCATCAAGGCCAGAAGACAGAGATCGGCACGATCGCGAGCACTGTTCAGGTGTTCAAGAACGGCCTGATCCGCATGAAGGCGCTGGAAGACGAAACCGCGCAGGCGCGCCTGGCCGCCGAGGAGCAGCGCAAGGCCGGCATGCGGCAGATGGCCGATGGTTTCGAGGCCGCGGTCGGCGGGATCATCGGCATGGTGTCGTCTTCTGCGACCGAGTTGCAGGCCACCGCTCAGACGATGACTGCCACGGCGACAGAGACCGCCAGCCAATCCACCACCGTAGCGGCCGCGGCCGAGGAAGCCGCCTCCAACGTCAGTACTGTTGCAGCGGCAGCCGAGGAGCTGGGCACGTCGGTGCAGGAGATTGGCCGGCAGGTTGCCGGCTCAGCCGAACTGGCGCAGTGTGCCGTGCATGAGGCCGACCAAACTGGCTCTCTTGTGCAGGAACTCAGCGCCGCCGTGTCCCGGATCGGCGACGTCGTCGGGCTGATCTCGAGTATCGCAGGGCAGACCAATCTCCTCGCCCTCAACGCCACGATCGAGGCGGCCCGCGCGGGCGCTTCCGGTCGGGGGTTCGCGGTCGTGGCCTCCGAGGTGAAGGCGCTGGCGGAGCAGACCGCCAAGGCCACGCAGGAGATCTCGGGGCAAATCGCGCAGATCCAGGCCTCGACCGGGCAGGCGGTCACGTCGATTGCCGGGATCACCGGGCGGATCCGCGAGATCAGCGGCGTAGCGACCTCGATCGCGGCGGCGGTCGAGCAGCAGGGCGCGGCGACCCAGGAGATCGTGCGCAACGTCGCTCAGGCGGCCATGGGCACCGGCGAGGTGACGAGCAACATCTCAGGTGTCGCTGGCGCGGCCGAGGAGACAGGTGCAGCGGCCAGCCAAGTGCTGGGTGCGGCCTCCGAGCTGTCGCGTCAGTCCGAGCACCTCTCGGCTGAGGTCAAGCGGTTCCTCGCTACCGTTCGGGCGGCCTGAGTAGCGGGCAGTTCGTCAAGTCAGCCATCGAAGGCGCTACCGTCGGAGGCCCGTCCCCTTGCACCTGCTGGGGGGCGGGCCTTCTGCATTTAGCAGCACAACGTCGGGCCGACACCAAGCTCACAAGGCAAAACCGCTACGCTTTCTTCACGCCGAGTGGCAGAGTGCCGCCACCATGCCGATCCGGCCAGAACACCGCTTCTTCTACCCGATCGACTGGGCGCAGCTTTCGGCCGTGATCCGATTCGGCCGGGCCAAGGGCTGCTGCGAGGGCTGCGGCCGTCCGCACGGGCGGATGGTCTACCACCTCGGCGACGGCCGCTGGTGGGACGCGGATGCCGGCCGGTGGCGCGATGGCTGGGGCCGTCGGATCCGGATCGCTGAGGAAGCTGACATCCTCGGCTATGCCCGTCGGACCCGGGTAGTCCTGGCCGCCGCACATCGGGACCACGACACCTCGAACAACGCGGATGCCAACCTCGCGGCCTTCTGTCAGCGATGCCACATGATCCACGACCGGCCGGAGCATCGGCGGCGGCGCTGGCGCACCCTGTTTCGGCGGAAGGCGCTCGGCGACCTGTTCGGTGGACCCTACGCGTAGAGCACCATCGGCCGCGCCGTGATCACCGGTGCGGCAGAGTAAACGAACGGTTCACCAAGTCAGCGCAATTGCTCGGATCGCCTCGATCCTTCCGCGATGTGACGACGTTCTACCGGCACACCCACCGGAGACACGCAGTCATGCTGATCCTCAATCCGCTTACCGGACAGATGGTCGAGGTTCGTGTTCCCCGGCCGGGACCCAGGACCGCCTGACCCTCCTGGCAATGTGGACCCGCGCATAGCCATCTCCCGGACAACAAGCGCCTGACCCGGTACCAGTAACCTCAGCCCCGCGGCATAAGCCCCGCCCGCCACGAACCCCAGCGAACCGATGACGCTGTCCGACCTCGACAAGCCCGCCGAACTCACTGTGTGGCCTGGCCATGCGCCTGCTCACGTCGCCGACACTCGTAGCTTCTCGACCCTGCGCGCGGCGCTGGCTGCAGCAGCCGAGGCGATCGACGCGGAGGATACGAAGCCCTGGATCATCACCGAGAGTGGCGACATCCTGGCGCCCAACTGGATCCGGGCCAACACCGGATCGCGACGCCTACAATAACAGGCCGTGGGCCGGCGCTCCGCGGTCTCCAGTCCCGCCGCACCACGCCGACCCTCACGCAACTGCCCGGCCAAGACTTCACGGGCGAGACCTAGGGAACGGGCCTAGGAACGCCTGTCGTCACGTGCTCGCCCGCCGCATGCCGTGCGGTGTCGCGAACACCTCGGGCACATCAGCAGGGGGAAGCTTTGCTGTAGCAGGTGTGTGCGCTGTCGTCGCCTACTACAACTAGGCTAAGCCTTGGGGATCGAAACGTAGGCCAAGGACCAACGGCTACGGGCAGAGCACCGAATGCCCCGTGCGGAACAGCATCGGCGCTACGCGGTTTCCTGAAACAAATCAGGAGGAACCGTCATGAAGAAGCTCGCCATTGTAGCTGTGTGCCTAACTTTCACCGGCCCAGCGCTCGCCGAAAGTGTGTCCGAGAAAACTGGCCTAAACTCGCTAGTCGGCGTCAGTCCGAATACGCAGGACTTTGTCACCCAAGCTGCCATCAGCGATATGTTTGAAATTCAGACGAGCAAGCTTGCTCAAGAAAAGAAAGACACCAAGGCAAACGAATTTGCTAACAAGATGATCGCTGACCATACGACCTCGAGTGACGCCATTAAAGCCATGGTTCAAAGTGGTAAGGTGAAGGCAGATATTCCAGGATCTCTCGACAGCAAGCACCAGAGCATGCTTGATAAACTCAAGGGTCTGAACGGCGACGATTTCGAGAAGCAGTACCGCTCCGATCAAATTTCTGGCCACAAGGACACGGTCGACTTGTACAAGCGCTATGCCAAGAGCGGTGATAACGCGGACCTGAAGGCGTTTGCAGAGAAGACGCTGCCGATCGTTGAGCACCATCAGAAGATGGCCGAGGATCTCGCCAAGTAAGGCCCACGGGCCCGGGTAACCCCACCGAGTGGTGTGCGGTGGGGAACAGCTTGGTGTCTCGTCAGCGGGCTCATTGTTGCCAAAGAACAGTGAGCCCGTTGCCGGGCTGAGCATCTGCGCCCGATACGCAGATAGGCCAGTCGCGCACGGTCTCGCGCGGGGGCAAGGTCTACTCGATGAATACCGGCCGGATCGGCCGGCAGCAGCCCGAACCCGCGCCTGCCGATCAGCCGCCTCCGATGCCGGTCGTGACCTTGCCGGTGCCCTTGCATTCCGGACAGCGCTCGCCATTGAGCTTGCCCGTGCCGCTGCAGGCCGGGCAGAGGTTCTCGCCGGTTCCAGGCGTTCCCGGGGGTGCTTCGTCGCCGGGTTTTGTGGGGTCTGTATCGTCCATCGGTTCCTCCCTTTATGGGAAGAAACCGAGGATCTCAGCCGCCGTTCCTGCCCCCGTCTTCGCAAGAGCCAATCACTTCCCGCGATGACCCGCCCTGTTAGCCAGCTGTCCGGCCCTGCATCCGCGACAGCTGCGAGATGTGCAGGTTGATCAGCGGCAGCGCGCCCCGGGCGATACGGCGCAGGCCAGGATCCTCGCCGGACTGGGCGTACGAGCCATGGATAGCAAGCGCCTCCTGGTGATCCTGCAGCGAGTTGGCCACGAAAGTGGCATCGTACTGCGGTCCCGGCGGCATCGCGGTCAACTGGGACAGGATCTGCGCCTTCTGAGCGTCCGTCGTCATGCCGCTGGGCGGCGGTGCAATACCGAGCGCGCCGCCCGCCACGCCAGCAGCCGTGCCAACTGCAGCCCCGGCAACGGCCACCGGCGCAGCAACGAGGCCGCCAATCAAGCCGCCGGATCCAGCCGGCACAGCTGCCATTGGAGCGCCACCGGTGTAGGGGCCGAGTTTGCGGGAGAGATTGACCTGCTCAATCACCTCGGCCCGGGAGAATTTCTTGACCATCGGGCTCGTGGTCTTCTCGTGGGCGTCGCGGGCGGTGTTCTCAAGGAACATGCCGCCGGTGGTCGCCATCTGAAGATAGACGCTCGACGGGATCGCACCGGCCGGTGTGACCTGGGCGACAGCGGTGCGGGTGATCGCCAGGGCCGCTGTGGCGCCCAGCATCGTGGTGAGGACTTCGCGACGGTGCATCATGAGACGACTCCGGGTCGTGAGAGAGGACACCGAGGCGCCAAACGTCGCTGTGGTGCCATCCCGCGAACCAGACGGCCCAGTCCCGGTATCCCGGCGTTGGAGCGGCTGGGACAAACCGCCACGCGGATCCAAACGTGCCGTGGACCGGCCGCTCGGCCCCGCCCCGATCTGCTCACGGGGCGGGGGAGCGTCCGATCTCACCAGCGTAGGCCGATACGCAACGCAGCCTGACTAGATGATGCCCAGATCCGATCAGCGAGCCGTCATCCGGGCAGGCTTGGAGCTGTACTGGAATAGGCCACGCAGGAGCCGGAAGGGCAGCCGCACTAGCTTGTAGAGAGCATGGGCGGCCATAACGGCGAGGACAGCGAGAAGCGCCAGGATGGTGTTCAGCATGCGGTGCGCCCTCTGACGGAGAGAAATCAGCGGTCCACCACCGCCGGTGGGCCCAAGAGGCGCGCCGAACACGGCGAGATCGTGAAGCACACCTGCAGTTCACAGGCCGGGCAGCTATTGAGGCTGTGCCGGCCGTCCTACACCGTTAGCGAGCGAGGGCGTCGGCGGGGCCACCGGCATGCTGACCCGAGTAGCGATAGGCCGGGGCAGGCCGGAAGTGGGTCACCGAGATCTCCGGCAGGACCACCGAAGCATTGCTGGCGTAGCCCGAGTACGCTGAAGCCGGATAGGGGCTGTGCTTGCTGTCGATGCCCTGGGCCAGGGCGGGCGTAGCAACAGCAACCAAGGCGGCAGCGGCGAGCAGATGCAGCTTCATGACAATCTCCATGCGGGTTCGTTTGACTTCACGGGGAAGCCATCCGGTCAGTCGGGTCGCGTGAGGAAGATCGTCGGTTCGGCGGTCTTGATTGCGGCGGCTGTGCTTGGCCGGCTGTGACCTCTCAACGGCATACCCTGCCAATCGTTCGCCAGGTTCTGTGCGCCGCGACACATCCCGGGGCATCGGCTAGCTACTGGCGCTATTCAGCGCCCTCGGATGCGAAGGCGAGGCTGAGAACCTCGCTTCGCCATCAAGCGCAGTCTTGACCGGCTATTTCATCGATCGCTTGAATTTCCTGGGCCCATTCCTCGTAGAGTTCGAGGCAGATAATAAAAATTCCGCACGAGATCGCGATGATTACAGCCGACCAAAAAATCGTATCCAGCATGATTGCCTGCCGATATTTCACCTCCTAACCAATTCTTATGGGTCATGGTTAACAATCGATTAAAGTGCTTGATCCACGCAGCTCGATTTTGACGCCGCGGCCGCTGGTGAGCTGTGCTGGTTCAGCCCGGCGGGTCCTTAATCGCGGTATCGGGCTGCATGACTTCGAGAAGCCGGAGCATCTGATCGATGTGGCCCAGCCCGTGGATCGCGTCGACAAACAGGTCAGCGTTGATCCGGTCGATCTGTGCGTTCCCGCTGGACGGGCGTGATTGAAGGTCGTCGATCACTGCCACTAGCTCAGACCGCTTCGCCTGGATGCTTCCCAGCAGCAGACTGATCCTCGCGGCCGTGAGGGTTGTCGCTCCGCCGCCAGCCAGCATCTCCGCGGCTGTGGCGTCGAGGCTTTGGAGCGCGGATCCCTTCAACGGCAGAGGTACAACCGATGCAGTCATTTGTTCGCCCTAGCTTGAGCGGCATGTGCGGTCAGAACAGGGCGACCAACGCCACGCCGGCGACCATCAGGACAGCTCCGAGTATCCGCCAGAGGCTTGCCGGATGCACAGGAAAGCCGACCCAGCCGTAGTTGTCGAGGACGAGGGAGGCGGCGACGCCCACGGTCACGATGATGCCCAGGAACGAGGCGGCGCCGATGGCCGGCGAGGCGTAGAGCTGCGCAAGGATCAGCAGCACGCTGAACAGGCCGCCGAGCCACGCCCACCAGGGCACCTGAGTCAGTTGCTGTCCGGTCGGTACCTCAAGCTTGCCGATGGCGAGGCCTCCCAGCAGCAGCGCGACCGTACTCACAAGCAGGGTAATCAGCCCCGCCGTGACAGGGAGGCCGAGCGACTTGGATAGGGTCGCGTTTTGCCCGGGCTGGATCGCGTTCGCGACGCCGGCGAGGATGGTGAGACCGTAGAGGAAAGGCATGCTGGGCTAGCACGCGAGCACGTAGCTAAGGTCCGCAGGAAGGCGAAGACGCGGGCTTCTGCCGCAGTACCGATACGGTGCCGCTCAGGGTTAGTCGGGAGCCAACCCAGGAGACAGCATGGCGGACAAGGCTGACGTGACGACCTACACGGTGAAGCAGGCGCTGGCTGCGAAGGTCGGCGATCACATCGAGATCGCGATCGAGGCCCAGGATGGCACTAAGCTGAAGCTCAAGGCGACAGCCGACCAGCTCGACGCCCTGGTGGGCGACCTAGAGACGATCCTGGACGGTGACGACGCGGAGGTGGAGGCGGCCGAATAGCGATCTGCGGCCGTCTGAACCGTCGGAGAGGATGCCACTCCGCAATCTCGGAGTGGCGTCACTGGGAATGCCGGCCCCTCAGAGTGGATCCTGTTATAGGTCAGCGTACTCGCATCGATGGGCGGCGATCTGGCCCTGCAGTTCCAAAATTCGGATGCGATTGTTGCGGACGACGCCGCGCATAGCCACTGACCTGGCCGGTATTTTGGCCCGGGCCGAGTGGGAGGCTACTGCATGGTAGCGGCCATGGGTAGCCGGAAGGCCAGATCTGGGAAGCTGACAGGCGCAGGTGGCCGATAGCCAAGCGACGAGTGCGGTCGGACGCGGTTGTAGGTGGATTGCCACAGACCAATCACGATCTGCGCCTCCAGCGAGTCGAAGATCTCTCGGCGTAGGCACTCGTCGCGCAGCTTGCCGTTGAAGCTCTCACAGTACCCGTTCTCCCACGGCGATCCCGGTGCGATGTACTGGATCTGCGAGCCAGCTTTGGCGACCCATTTGTGCAGCGCCTTCGAGATCATCTCAGGGCGATTGTCGCAGCGGATGTGCTCCGGGATGCCGTGCAGGCACATGGCGTCGGCCAGTGCCTCGATCACACCGAAGCTGTTGATCCGCCGCGCCACCTTCAGCGCGAGGCACGCCCGGCTGTGCTCGTCGATCAGCGTCAGGATGCGCAAGGTTCGGCCGTCGTGCGTCTGGGCCTGCACGAAGTCGAAGCTCCAGACGCGGTTGCGGCGGAGCGGGCGCAGCCGTTTGCCCGAGCCGTCGTTCAGCCAAAGCCGGCTGCGCGGCCGATGCTTCTGCGGGACCTTCAGCCCCTCGCGACGCCAGATGCCCTCATCCTGAGGTTCTCGAAGGATGAACCCGGTCCTTGCCCACCTGCCACCCTGCCGCCGCGCGGTGACGCGGCGACAGCCATAGCGCCCGTACTCGGACGCCAGGGCGATGATGGCGCGGGTCAGCTCATCCTCGTCCGCCATCAAGGTCGGCACGTAGCGTTGCGTGCCGCGGTGCTGACCGACGATCCGGCAGGCGTGACGTTCGGAAGAGACCGTACTTCTCCCGGATCCCGTCCACCGCCAGCCGGCGTCGCTCGAGGACTACAAGTTTCCAGAGGCGACGTCCGCCAGCACCTGATTCTCCAAGGATAGATCGGCTACCAGACGCCGCAGCCGTGCGTTCTCGCGCTCCAGGCTCTTCATCTTCCTGGCCTGATCGACTTGGAGACCGCCGTACTCCTTGCGCCAGCGATAATAGCTCTGCTCGGAGATCTCCGCCTCCTTGCACGCCAACGCCAAGCTCTTGCCCTGGGTCGTCTGCACCTCGATCTAGCGCAGCTTCAGCACACCTGCTCCGCACTCGTCTTCTGACCTCGCCGCACGTCCAACTCCCTCGGTCCCAACTGATCCTCTCAATCAGCCCGGTCCAAAGCCAGCCGGTCAGGTCACTCTGCCGCGAGCGCGGCCTCTTGGCCAAGCTTGGCCGCCAGCACACAGACGCGACTCACGTCCTCGGTGCGGTCCGCAGCCTCAACCGCCTCGGCTGCGCCATCGAGACCTTGCAGGCCGCCCTGAACGCCCTGGCTGTCGTCGCGCCGGACTGGCTACGGGCCCATACGGATCCGAACTGGATCGAGCGCTACGGCTGCTCCATCAACGACTTCCATATCCCGCAGGGCGAGACGGCGCGCCGCGCCTGCGCGGAGGCGATCGGTGACGACGGGCACCGGCTGCTTGCAGCCGTCGACACCAAGGCTGCACCGGGCTGGCTGCGCAACGTCCCCGCCATGGTGGTCCTTCGCCGCGTCTGGCTGCAGAACTTCCAAGTCGCCGAACCACCGACCGAAGGCTCGCAGGGAGACGGGCGGATCCGCTGGCGGACGGAGGCCGAGGGCATCCCAGCGGCCCTGGTGATGGTCGCATCGCCCTACGATCCGGACGTGCACTACGCCAAGAAGCGCGCGACCACGTGGATCGGTGACACCGTCCACCTGACCGAGACCTGCGACGACGCCCAGCCACTGCTGATCGTCCACGTCGCGACGACAGCGGCCCCGATCGTGGACCGGGCGGTGCTCGACCCGTTGCACGCGGCGCTGGCGACGAAGGACTTGCTGCCGGCACGCCATCTCGTCGACGCCGCCTATATCGACGCCGACGGTCTCGTGGCCGCCGCGCGTGATCACGACGTCGTCCTGACCGGACCGGTGTCGAAGGACAACCAGTGGCAAGCGCGTACCGAGGGCGCCTTCACCATCGAAGCCTTCCACCTCGATTGGGATCGGAAGATTGCGACCTACCCGGCGGGACATGACTGTCGGAGTTGGCATCCCAATCACAACCTCGGTCGCACGGTCATACGGATTCGGTTCGCGGCACAGCACTGCCGAGCCTGCAGCCTGAAGCCTCGCTGCACCCGCTCGCAGCGCCGTCTACTGACCCCGCGCTCGCGTGAGGAACAGGATGCGCTCGTCGCGGCACAGGCGCGAGAGACCTCGTCGGCCTTCGCAGTTGACCGGCGACGGCGCGCTGGCATCGAAGGCACGCTCTCACGCGGCGTACGGACGATGGGCCTGCGTCGCAGTCGCTATCTCGGTCTGGCCAGGACGCATTTGCAGCACCTGCTGACCGCGAAGGCGATCAATCTCGGCCGCCTTGCCGCCTGGATTGGCGACACGCCCGCTGGCCGAACCCGACGCTCTGCATTCGCACGCCTCATGGCTCGGCCAACGGCCGCGTAGGAATTCGCCAGCAGTATCTTTCTCGAGGCAAGCCCAGCATCCACACACGTCATCGGAGCGTACGATCGCCCTCACCCCCGACGCGCGCGTCCCACCCCGCCATCGTCAGCTGGGCGACGGCCTCGAGCTCCTCCCGGGTCGCGCCGTCGCGGGCCTGGAGCGACATGCCGTTCTGCACCGTGAGCACGAAGCGGGTGAGTGCGGAGACATCGACGGCGGTGCCGATCTCGCCCGCCGCGACCGCGCGCGCGAGCCGCTCCTCGACCCGTCGGCGTCCCTGGGCGCGGGCCGCGCGCAGCAACGCGCCGAGCTCCGCCTGTCCCTCGCTGCCGGCAGCCGAGAGCGTCACCATGCAGCCGAGCGGCTCGATGCTGCCGCAGGCGCCGGTGAGCGCGGCGGCCGAATCCATCAGGAGCGCCTCGACGGCCCCGCGCGCCGATGCGGCAGCGTCGAAGTTGGCCCAGACCATCCCGCCGTACCGGTCGCCGTAGTGGCGCAGCGCCTCGGCGTAGAGCGCCTCCTTCGAGCCGAAAGCCGCGTAGAGGCTCGGCGACCCGATCCCCATGGCCGCGGTGAGATCCGAGATGGATGTCGCGGCGAAGCCGCGGCGCCAGAACAGCTGCATCGCCTGATCGAGCGCCGCCTCCCGGTCGAAGGCGCGGGGCCGGCCGCGACCGCGGGCGGGCGCCGCTTGGTCCACTGCCCGGTCCCCTGCCTGGATCGAAGCGGATTTTTGCATCAATCGTTATATAAACCGCTTGACCCGGGCCGGCAACGCATCTAGCTATTTCTGTGTCGTTCATTACAGAAAGAGGCGGACGTGAGTGAGCTGGCAGGCAAGCGCGCCCTGGTGACGGGCGCATCACGCGGCATCGGTGCGGCCATCGCCCTGGCGCTCGCGGACCGGGGCGCGGACGTCGCCATCACGTACGAGCGGTCCGCCGAGCGGGCGGCCGAGATCGTCCGCGCCATCGAGGCGAAGGGCCGCCGCGGGCGCGCCATCCAGGCCGACAGCGCCGACGCCGCGGCGGTGAAGCGCTCGGTCGACGAGGCGGCCGAGAGCCTCGGCGGGCTCGACATCCTCGTCAACAACGCCGGCATCGCCCGCGGCGGCCCCGTCGCGGAGATGAGCCTCGCCGACATCGACGCCATCCTGGACGTCAACGTCCGCTCAGTCGTGCTGGCGTCGCAGGCGGCCATCCCGCACCTGAAGGAGGGCGGCCGGATCATCTCCATCGGCTCCTGTCTCGGGGAGCGGGTCCCGTTCCCCGGGGTGACGGTCTACTCCATGTCGAAATCCGCCCTGCTCTCGTTCACGCGGGGCCTGGCGCGCGAACTCGGGCCGCGCGCGGTCACGGTGAACCTCGTGCAGCCGGGATCGACCGACACCGACATGAACCCGTCCGACGGGGCGCAGGCGGACATGCAGCGGGCGATGACCGCCCTCGGCCATTACGGGACGCCGGACGATATCGCGGCCGCGGTGGCCTTCCTGGCGAGCCCGGGCGCGCGCCAGATCACCGGCACCACCCTCACGGTCGACGGCGGCGCGAACGCGTGAACCTCCGCGGCGGACCGACGGACGCGGGCTCCGTCGCGTCGATCCGCCGATGGCCGCCCCGCCCCCGGTCGGGGCGGCCCTCATGCGCGGGCCACCTGCGCGGCCCTCCCGGGCCGAAGCCCCGGGTCGCGCGCACGGCTTCGGCTCAGCGGACGCGCTCCCACGTGATGGCGATCCGCGTGCCGTCCGGGCGCCGGAAGCTCTCGCTCAGCCGGTCCCCCTCGACGGTCAGGCGAAGCTGCTCGGTCGTGCGCACGTCGCCGACCCAGTTCGGGAAGGTCGAGCCCTCGACGCGGTTGCCGCTGAACGCGCCGTCGGCGTCCACCGTGTAGGTGCCGAAGAACCCGATGCTGCCGGCCATGGCCGCCCGGTTCTCCTCCGCGGTCCCCTGACCGCGCGCGCTCGAGGCGAACCGGGGAATGTCGGCGTCCGTAAGCACCTCGACGAAGTGCATGTCGCGCGTGAACACCAGCAGCCCGCTCGGGCGCGCGCCGTAGGCCGGCGCGTTGCGCCCCTCCGGATCGAGCCGCGCGGACACCATGCGCCACGTCCCCAGCACCTGGTTGGCGGGCTCGGCTCTGGCGGTCGATGCCGCCGCGAGCGCCGCCGCGAGCACGGCCAGTCCCCATCTCGATCGGATCATCCCTCCCCTCCCCTTCTGCCCGCGGCAGGCACCGCGACCGACATGGACGGCGCGGCGCTCCACCCTAGCCGCCCCCGTGGACGAAGACGCCGTCGTCTTCGCGTCGTTGTCTCCGCGACGCTGCCCCGGCACGCGGTCAGGCACCGACACGCGCGCAGGCGCAGCGCCGTGGATCAGCGGATGCCGCCGCTGGCCGTGATGTTCTCGCCGGTGAGCCAGCGCGCGTCGTCCGAGGCGAGGAAGGCCACGACGGTGGCGATGTCGTCCGGCTCGCCGGCCCGGCCGAGGGGCGTCTGCGCGACCATCCCGGCCTCCATCTCCGAGCCGGAGATCCCGGCCGCGTGCGTGCCCTCGGTCACCACGTAGCCCGGGCTGACGACGTTCACGCGGATCTTTCGCGGGGCCAGCTCGTTGGCGAGCACCTCCGATATGGCGTTCACCGCCCCCTTGGTCCCCGCGTAGACCGCCGCCGCCGGCGTGTGGACGTGCGTGATCGCCGAGGAGACGTTCACGATGCTCCCGCCCTCGCCGAGATGCTTCGCCGCCGCCCGCGTCGCCAGCAGGACGCCGAGCACGTTGACGTCGAACTGGCGGCGATAGTGTTCCTCGGTGACCTCCTCGATCGCCGCGAACTCGTAGACGCCGGAATTGTTGACCAGCACGTCGAGCCGCCCGAACGCGCGGATCGCGGCCTCAATCACATCCTGCGCCTCGGACGCTCGGGACACGTCCCCCTGGGCCGCGACGGCCCGGCCGCCGGTGGACGTGATCGCGGCCACGACGGCGTCGGCCCCTGCCCTGCTGGACGCGTAGTTCACCACCACGGCGGCGCCGTCCCGCGCCAGCGCCTTGGCGATCCCCGCACCGATGCCCTTCGATGCCCCGGTCACGACGGCGACCTTGCCCGCAAGCTTCGACATGTGTCCTATCTCCGATATGGGTCAGCCGCGGGATGGCAGCCTGAGTCCCATAGTTCGGAACTTCGGAACTAACGGAGTGTCGTTCAAGACCCCATATGGACGAAAGATGAGACCGCTGTTTCACCCCGCCATCGAGGACGTGCGACCCGAGGCCATCCTGCACGCCCTCGCCGACCCGAGCCGCGCGGCCATCTTCGCCAGGATCATGCGGGCGGGATGCGTCGAGGCCTGCTCGGCCGTGTCGGCGCTCGGGGACCGCGTCATCCCGAAATCCTCGTTGTCCAACCACTTCAAGGTCCTGCGCGAGGCCGGGTTGATCCGCAGCGAGCGTCACGGCGTCGAGGTGCGCAACCATTCCCGCTGGGCCGAGGTGGAGGCGCGCTTTCCCGGCCTGCTGATGGGCATCATCAACGCCTACGCGGCGGAGGCCGGCCCCGCCGCAGAGGCTGCCGGACCGCGATAGGGGCCCGGCCCGGGTCGGCCGCCGCGGGCACCTCGAGCGCGCACGGCCGCTCGCCCGGAGCGGCCGACGGTCGGTCAGGACCGATCCCGCCGAGACACGGCGGGACGGCCGATCTCGCCGTCACGCGCGCCGGATCAGCGCGGCCCGATCGGCTCCGAGGCCAGCAGCGTCTCGAAATACGCGATGGTTCTCATGAGCCCGTCCCGCAGCGGCACGGTCGGGCGCCAGTCGAGGAGTTGCGCGGCCAGGGCGATGTCGGGCCGCCTCTGGCGCGGGTCGTCCACCGGCAGCGGGGCGTGCACGAGCTTCGAGCGCGAGCCCGACAAGTCGACGACGAGTTCGGCGAGCTGCCGGATGGTGAACTCGTCCGAGTTTCCCAGATTGACGGGGCCGGTGATCTCCGCGTCCGTGGCCATCATCGCCTGCAGCCCCAGGACCAGGTCGTCGACGTAGCAGAACGAGCGGGTTTGATGCCCTTCGCCGAAGATCGTGATCGGCGCGCCGCGCAGGGCCTGGACGACGAAGTTGGAGACGACCCGGCCGTCGCTGGGATGCATGCGCGGGCCGTAGGTGTTGAAGATCCGCACCACCTTGATCGGGACGCGGTGCTGTCGGTGATAGTCGAAGAACAGGGTCTCGGCGCAGCGCTTGCCCTCGTCGTAGCAGGAGCGCGGGCCGAGGGGATTGACGTTCCCCCAGTAGCCCTCGGGCTGCGGGTGCACGAGCGGATCCCCGTAAACCTCCGAGGTCGAGGCCTGGAGGATCGGCACGCGGAGCCGCTTCGCCAGCCCCAGCATGTTGATCGCCCCCATGACGCTGGTCTTGGTCGTCTGGACCGGGTCGAACTGGTAGTGGATCGGGGATGCCGGGCAGGCGAGATTGTAGATCCGATCCACCTCGACGAAGAGCGGGTGCGTGACGTCGTGCCGTATGAGCTCGAAGCGCGGATTGTCGAACAGGTGGGCGATATTGCTCTTCCGGCCCGTGAAGAAATTGTCGACGCAGAGCACCTCGTGGCCCTGCTCCAGCAGGCGCTCGCTGAGGTGCGAGCCGATGAAGCCGCCGCCGCCGGTGATCAGGATCCGATCGCTCATCCGTGATGCTCCCGGCGCTCAGAGCCTGGCCGCGTCGGTGGCGGCGCGGGTCCTGAAGAGGGTGAGCCGTCTCAGCCAGTGCGGGCGCGCGGCGCGCCGCTCGGGCAGGTTCCGCTCGACGAAGCCGGCGAACTCTTCGAGGTCGAGATCGAAATCCTCGCGCTCCCGGCTGCCGGGGACATGCAGGGCGTTGGTCGAGGTGTCGAGGTCCGTCACCCGCTCGGCGGGGAAGTAGTGACAGGCCGACACGTTCTCGCGAAAGATCTCGGTGTCGTAGATGCGCAGATCGTCCTTCCCGCTGAGCACGGATCGGCTCGATATGACGCATCCGGGCGCGTTGGCGACCCACTTATACTTGGCGAGCCCGGCCCCGAAATGCGTCACGAACAGGTCGGTGTGGAGCGCGGCCACGAGGCTCGCCCCCATCGAGCAGGGCACGAGCGGCAGCAACTCCACGTTGGAGACATCGGCGACCCGTGCGCGGAGCGCCCCGATCAGGTCGAGCTCCTTCCGGACGATGGACGGCACGGTCCCCTCCGCGGGCACGAGGCTCTCGCAGTAGCTCTCGACGTAGCCGCCCGCAGTGCCCGCGAGCGTGTTGTGCCCGTCGACGATGACGAGGAATCTCTCGCCGCGCCGCCGGCCGAGGCGTCGGATCAGCGCCACGTAGCCGTCGAGCTGCCGGACCCACTGGCGGTTCTCCAGGCGCAGCCCGATCAGGACGATCGTGGCCCGGCGCGCCGCTTCCGTCAGTCGGGCATCGAGCGCGGGTTCCGCGCTCCGCGCCAGGGCCGCGAGACGATCGGCCAATCGCTGGCTCACGCGGTAGGACCGGAAGGGCAGGAAGGTGGCCGCGCCGGCGACGGCAGCCTGCAGCAGGGGCAGCGGGCCTTCCATCCCGCGATACACCTGCCCGGCGAGCTCCGGGAAGACGGCGTCGACCGGGGAGATCGGCTCGTTGCAGCTCGCGAACAGGAACACCGCCGGCGCGCGACCGAGCGACAGCACGTCGTCGACCGCGGCCAGCTCGTTCCAGATGGCGTGACTGATGTGCGCGTGCTCGAAGACCACCCCGACGCGCGTCGACCGCGCCGCGCCGTCGATCAGCGCCGGCAGGAGGTACTGCCGCCACAACCGGACCTGCACCAGGGTCGCGGCGTCGAACCCGATGCTTCCCAGGTTCGGCCGGGCGTAGGCCGTGTTCGCGCGAACGTCCAGCAGGGCCGACGCGAGGCGCGAGTTCTTGCCGATCAGCGTGCACAGCGTCTCGTTCCGGTCCGCCGCGTAGCCGACAAAGCGGAAGCCCGGCATGGGCAGGTAGATCGAGAAGCGCAGATCGCCGCCGTCCGGATGGGCCGTCTCCTGGCCGCCGCGCGCGACGATCGCCTTCGTCACCAGTTCGGGCAGGTGGGGCGGAGCCCCCGCCGGTGCGGCGTTGAGGCGTGCCAGCGCCGCGTGCATCGCCTGCGCCCGCGGATCGGAACCGCCGCCCGTGACGACCCGGACAGCGTGCTCCGGGCTCGCGGCAGCCGCGCGCGCGAGGGCTTCGATCAGGAGGTGGAGATCCTCGATCATGGCCCGCGTGTTCGACGCGTCGCCGTCGTCGGTGTGGAGCGCCTCGGCCTGCCAGTCGAGCGGGCCGGCGCCGTCCCACGGCGCGGCGAGGAAGTCCGCAGCGCAGGACGCCAGCGGTGTGCCGTCCGGGTTCAGGAATCGGAACGCGCGCGCGTCGTTCGGACCCAGGAGCGCGACCACCGTGACGCGCCCGCCGAGATCGATCAGACCCAGGACATCCCAGTCGGGCTCCGTCGGGGCAGGCGCGACGAGCCGACCATCGCGGCTCGCGACCGCCTCGCCCGATCGCTGCAGCCTGCGGGTGTGGCGGATGATCATGGGCGCCCGTCCTCGATAGCTCCGTCCGGGTTTGTCGAAGTTCGGGCGTTGCCACAAGGAGGCCCGTGGGCGCGCCCCCGGAACAGGCCGATCCGATCGGATGCACCCGGCGCGCCCGCAGCGGACCCGCGTCCCGTCGACGGGGTGAAGGCTGCTAGGCGGCCCGCGATCACCTGTCCCGCCGACATAGCAGAGCGGGGTGCCGCGGCGCGCTTCGATCGTTGACGGCGCTGTCGGGTCGCCGGGAGCACTGACACATTGTTGCGGCGGCGCCGAGGAGTTCTTGCCGCGCGTCGCGCCGATCCTGGCCGACACGATCTGCTGCAGAGAGTTGTATATCTTCGGGTCACGCAGATACTAGAAGTTGCCAGATTTCCGGCATGGACGGTATGATACTGGTACCGAATATCGATTTTGGTATATCGCTACCAGAGATCGGGTTTGTGCGATCCGATTTGCGCCGGAGGAGGCCAGGCTGTTGCAGACTACGGCTGATCTTGCATTGCGCGCGGCCGGCTATGTCGGCGCCTGGACAGCGGACGTGTCGGCGGGACAATCCCTCCTCGACGAGGGGACGGCGGCGCTGCTCGCCGGGGATGCGACCCTGGCCGGGCGCCCGCTGCCCATCGAGATCGCCCTTCGATGCACCCATCCGGACGATCGCGACTGGGTCTTCGCGCGCATCGCCCGGGCGCGCCAGACCGGCGGCCCCGTCTCGGCCGAGTACCGCGTCCTCACGGACGGCGGCGAGGTTCGATGGGTTCTCGACCGTGGCAGCCTCACGCCCGATCCGGCGGGACGGATGCGCGGTCGCGGCATCATCATCGACACCACGGACAGCCACCGCGGCCCCTTCCTTCCGAGCGCGGCGGGCGATCTGCCGGCGGACGACCCGATGGTCCTCGCGATCGATCACCTCCTGCAGGCGCGCGCGGCGATCGTCGCGATGGGCCACCAGCGGCTGCAACAGGTGTCGGATCTGGCGCTGTTCGAGGTCGGGCGAGCGCTGGCGCGGCGCGCTCGGGCGTAGCCGGACGGTCCTGCCCGCGGGACGCCGGCGCGGATCTTCCCGGATTGCCACGGACGCGAGTCAGTGTTCGAGGGCGTGTGCCGGAGCACGGTCGGCGGCCTCGGCCCGTGAGAGCTTACCGACAGGCCGAGAGATCAGTATTCCCGGTGGAGGCTCCGATGGCTGATGCTGCGATCCGCGAGACGATACACCTCGACGAAGGCGACGTGATCGTCCTGCTCCCCGGCAACCTGTCCCCGGCCAGCATCGGCCTGC
Organism: Methylobacterium sp. 275MFSha3.1; assembly: GCF_900108435.1. NCBI lineage: Bacteria > Pseudomonadati > Pseudomonadota > Alphaproteobacteria > Hyphomicrobiales > Methylobacteriaceae > Methylobacterium > Methylobacterium sp. 275MFSha3.1. The sequence continues at coordinate 29,699 of NZ_FNWP01000017.1, forward strand.
TCCAGGCCAAGCTCGACGGTTTGGCCGCGGACCTGAACGCGCGGTGCCTGGAGGAAAGCCGCGCTTCCCTCTCGGGATTGGCCGGGCTGGCCGCCTTCCTCGCGAGCTGAGGCCGCCCAGACAGCGCAGCACGGGCCGTTCTCGACCGTGCTGCGACGGTTGGAGGACAGGTGTCGCCGGTCGAGACAGCCGCGACATGCCCCCTCGCCCGACCCGGTCGGGAGCGGCCCTAGTGCAGGTGCAGGGCCTTGAGCGCCTGGCGCACCAGTTTCTCCCCGCAGGGCTTGGCGATGAAATGGGCCTCCTCGGGCAGCGCGGTCGCCTCGCGCGGATCGCAGCCCGAGCAGACGATGATCCGGGTCTCCGGCCAGCGTGCCCGGACGGCGTGCGCGAGCGCGCGGCCGTCCATCGTGCCGGGCATGTTGATGTCGGTGTAGAGCAGGACGGCCCCGTCACATGCCTCCAGATGCTGGAGCGCGCCCTGGGCGTGTTCCGCCTCCAGCACCTCGAACCCCAACGCCGTCAGCAGGTCCGCCGCGACGAGGCGGCTGAACTCTTCGTCCTCGGCGAGGACGGCGATGGGGCGAGGTCCTGACATGCAGCGGCAACTGCATCGCCGGGTCGCCTGTTTCAGCGTGGCCGGGGATTTTCCGACACCTGCGACCCTTTCGACAGATCCGGCTCGCCGGCGGCGCTGTCGACCTCCCGACCGCGCACGCGGCGCACGAGGCCAACCCTGCGCGACCCCAGCCGGACGCTTCGGTCACCGAGCCGGCAAGTCATCGCCGCGCTTGCCGGGCTTCCGGGCGCCGTCGCCGAGATCAGCGTGCGCCGCCGCAGCCTCGTCCTCGACCGATGCGGCACGCGCCTCCAGTGCCGTGCCGACCTGTCCAGGCGAATACCTGACTCAGCCGGCCTCGCGGCCGCCGAAATATGTGCCTCGTCTGCGAGAGACTTCATATCCGGAAGTCGCCCATCGAGTCGGGTGCCCCTGTCGACGTAGAAGCGGCCGCGTCCTGTAGGGCGAAACCTGACTTATGATGCTTGCAACGGTTTGCTACGGCTGATGGTTACTGCTCGCGAAAAGCGTGGAGAGCTCGATGTACGCCTCGGTGCTGGGTGGTCCGGAGATAGCGGTCGAGCCTCCGGGTGCCGGTCCGCCGCCTGAGGCGATCACCCTCCGCGAACACATCCGCCTGATCCTGCGCAAGCTCCCGCGCCCCGCGCCCAGCGCTCAGTACAGCTGAAGGGAACGAAGCACGACACCGTCGGTGGTGTGGATCTCCACGCACCAGCGCTCGTCCGGATCGGGCAACTCGCCCCGTGCGTGCATCTCGGCGATCAGCTGCGTCGCCTCGGCCACGGCGATCTCGATCGAGTTTGCCAGCACGCCCTCCTCGTCCTCGATGACCTCGTCCGGCCCCCTCAGGCGGAAATGGTACCGCTCTACCATGTCGCTCCTGCTCACGCCGTCGGCACGGCATGCCGACCGCGCGAGGGTAGCATCGAATGGCCGGATAAAGCCAAGCTGGCATGCCAAGTCGGGGCCGACCGTGGCGCTATCCGCCCAGGGCGGCGCAGGTTCCCGCCTGTGATCTGCGAGGATGTCGGGGGCAAGGCCGGTGCGCGCCGACGCAGGTTGTTGCGCCGGTCAAGCTCTTAACGCGTCAGGCCTTTTCGCGGCGCATTGTGCGGGCATGTGCCATTGCCCGACGAGTTCGCCATGCATTTCGAGATCCGCGCGACCGACACCCGTCTGTGGACCTGGGTCCTCCTCGATGCGACGCAGATGCCGGTCCTGACCTCGGACCGCACCTTCCCCTCGGAAGCCCAGGCCTCGGCGGCGGCGCTGGCCTTCGCCAAGCTCGTCACGCGGGCCGGCAGGACCCTCACCGCCGCACCGCCGGGCGGCCTGATCTGAGGCGACCGCCGTTCCCCGGCGCGACGGGGTCTATGGCTGACGCCTGACGCAACCCCGCAGCGCCATGTCGGTGTGCAGGGCGACGATCTCCGCCTTGGTCATCCGGCCGTCGGGCCGGTACCACGTGCAGGCGCTGGTGAGCATCCCGAGGATCGCGTAGCCGGCGACCCGCGCATCCCGGACGTCCAGCTCCCCCGCCTCCGATCCCCGCTCGAGCAGCGCGACCAACCGGTCTTCGTAGGCCCGGCGCAGGGCGACGATCGCCGCGTAATGCGGCGGGTCGAGCGAGCGCAGCTCGAAATTCGCGATGAAGACTTCCTGCTTCTTCTCGAGATGGTACGTGACGTGGTGCGCCACGAAGGCGCGGAGACGGTCCGTCGGGGTGCCGGTCGCCGTCGCCAGCGCCGCGTCGGTCCGCGCCAGCAGCGTCTCCATGTGGTCGCGGACGATGTCGAACAGCAGATCCTGCTTGCTGCGGATGTGGTTGTAGAGCGAGGCCGCCTGGATCCCGACCTCGGCGGCCAGGGCGCGCAGGGTCATCGCCTCGTAGCCGTGGCGATAGATGAGCCGAAGCCCGGCCCGGCGGATGGCGGCGGCCGTGCGCGGCCCGTTCGATCCGGCGGTGCGACCCACGAAGACACTCCGAAGACAGTTCAGAGCGCAACAGACACCGGGGAATGCTCACGCCGATCCCCGCTATAGGCTAACGAACAACCGTTCGTAAATCGCCTTGCCAGCCTCGCTTAACGAACGTACGTTCGTTTCAAAGAGGCGAGTGCCCGATTCTCAGGCGAGGAGACGCGCGATGCCCATCGGCCTGCAGGATTTCGACTTCGGCCTGGGCGAGACGGCCGACGCCCTGCGCGCCGAGGTGGAGCGCTTCGCGCGCGCCGAGATCGCCCCCCGCGCGGCGGCGATCGATGCCAGCAACGCGTTTCCCGCGGACCTCTGGCGCAAGCTCGGCGCCCTCGGCGTTCTGGGCGTCACCGTCGAGGAGACCTATGGCGGCGCCGGCATGGGCTACCTCGAGCACGCCGTGGCCATGGAGGAGATCAGCCGGGCCTCGGCCTCGGTCGGGCTGTCCTACGGCGCGCATTCCAACCTCTGCGTGAACCAGATCCGCCGCAACGGCACCGAGGCGCAGAAGCGGCGCTACCTGCCGAAGCTGATCGCGGGCGAGCATGTCGGCGCGCTCGCGATGTCCGAGCCGGGCTCCGGGAGCGACGTCGTCTCCATGCGGCTGCGGGCCGACAGGCGCGGCGACCGCTACGTCCTGAACGGCACCAAGATGTGGATCACCAACGGTCCCGACGCCGACGTCCTGGTGGTCTACGCCAAGACGGATCCCGAGGCCGGTCCGCGGGGGATCACGGCGTTCCTGGTCGAGAAGGATTTTCCCGGCTTCTCCACCGCGCAGAAGCTCGACAAGCTCGGCATGCGCGGCTCGAACACCTGCGAGCTGCTGTTCCGGGACTGCGAGATACCGGAGGAGAACGTCCTGGGCGCGGTCGGGCGCGGCGTCGGCGTGCTGATGTCGGGCCTCGACTACGAGCGCGCCGTGCTGGCCGCCGGGCCGCTCGGCATCATGCGCGCCTGCCTCGACGTCGTGCTGCCCTACCTCCACGAGCGCCGGCAGTTCGGTCGGCCGATCGGCGAGTTCCAGCTCATGCAGGGCAAGATCGCCGACATGTACACGGCGACGAACGCCGCCCGGGCCTACGTCTACGCGGTGGCGCGGGCCTGCGACCGCGGGCGGGCGACGCGCCGGGACGCCGCGGGCGCGATCCTGTTCGCGGCCGAGCGCGCGACCGCGGTAGCCCTCGACGCGATCCAGGCGCTCGGCGGCAACGGCTACATCAACGACTATCCGACCGGCCGCCTGCTGCGCGACGCCAAGCTCTACGAGATCGGCGCCGGCACGAGCGAGATCCGGCGGATGCTGATCGGCCGCGAATTGTTCGCCGAGACGGCCTGAGCGGGGAGCGGGCGCCGTGCCGGTAATCGAATCCGCTCTGGATCCGCGCGCGCCCGAGGCCCGCGCCAATGCCGAGGCCATGCGCGCCCTGGTGGCGGACCTGCGCGCGACCGCCGACCGCGTCCGGCTCGGCGGCGGGGAGGCCGCGCGGGAGCGCCATCGCGCCCGCGGCAAGCTCCTGCCCCGGGACCGGATCCGGGCGCTGATCGACCCGTTCTCGCCCTTCCTGGAAATCGGCCAGCTCGCCGGGCACGGCCTCTACGGCGGCGAGGTCCCCTCGGCCGGGATCGTCACCGGCATCGGCCGCGTCGCGGGGCGCGAGTGCGTGATCGTCGCCAACGACGCGACCGTGAAGGGCGGCACCTACTTCCCGATGACGGTGCAGAAGCACCTCCGGGCGCAGGAGATCGCGCAGCAGAACCGGCTGCCCTGCCTCTACCTCGTCGACAGCGGCGGCGCGCATCTGCCCAGCCAGGACGAGGTTTTCCCGGGCCGGGACCATTTCGGCCGCATCTTCTACAACCAAGCGACGATGTCGGCGCAGGGCATCGCCCAGATCGCCGTGGTGATGGGCTCCTGCACCGCCGGCGGCGCCTACGTGCCGGCGCTGTGCGACGAGTCGATCATCGTCCGCGGCCAGGGCACGATCTTCCTCGGCGGGCCGCCGCTGGTGAAGGCCGCGACCGGCGAGGTGGTCAGCGCCGAGGAACTCGGGGGCGCCGACGTGCACGCCCGGATCTCGGGCGTGACCGACCACATGGCGGAGACCGACGCGCACGCCCTCGGCATCGCCCGCCGCATCGTGGCCAACCTGAACGCGGTGAAGCGCCCCGCGCTCGCGCCGCGGCAGCCCGAGCCGCCGCGCTACGCCGCCGAGGAGATCTACGCGGCGGTGCCGGCCGACCGCCGGACGCCCTACGACGTGCGCGAGGTCATCGCCCGGCTGGTGGACGGCAGCGACTTCGACGAGTTCAAGCACCTCTACGGCCAGACCCTGGTCTGCGGCTTCGCCCATATCTGGGGCTACCCGGTGGGGATCGTCGCCAACAACGGCATCCTGTTCTCGGAGAGTGCCCTGAAGGGCGCCCACTTCGTCGAGCTCTGCGCCCAGCGCGGCGTGCCCCTGGTGTTCCTCCAGAACATCACCGGTTTCATGGTCGGCCGGCGCTACGAGGCCGGCGGCATCGCCAAGGACGGGGCCAAGATGGTCTCCGCCGTCGCGACCGCGGCGGTGCCGAAATTCACCGTCCTGATCGGCGGCAGCTTCGGGGCCGGCAATTACGGCATGTGCGGGCGGGCCTACGGGCCGCGCTTCCTCTGGATGTGGCCGAACGCGAGGATCGGCGTGATGGGCGGCGAGCAGGCCGCCTCGGTCCTGGCCACGGTCCGGCGCGACGGTGTCGAGGGCCGCGGCGGCACGTGGTCGGCGGAGGACGAGGCGGCGTTCAAGGCGCCGATCCGGGCGCAGTACGAGGAGCAGGGCCACCCCTACTATTCCAGCGCCCGGCTCTGGGACGACGGGGTGATCGACCCGGCCGACACGCGCCGCGTCCTGGCGCTCGGTCTCTCGGCGAGCCTCAACGCGCCGATTCCCGAGACCCGCTTCGGCCTGTTCCGGATGTAGGAGGCGCGGGATGAGCGGCACCTTGCTGGAGACGGTCGACGAGCGCGGAGTCGCCACCCTGACGCTCAACCGTCCGGAGCAGCACAACGCCTTCGACGACGGCCTGATCGCCGCCCTCACCGCGTCCCTGCACCGGCTGGGCGCCGCTCCCGGGATCCGGGCGGTCGTCCTGGCGGGCGCGGGCCAGAGCTTCTCGGCGGGCGCCGACCTCGCCTGGATGCGCCGGATCGCCGGCCAGTCCTTCGACAGCAACCTCGCCGACGCCGCCGGGCTCGCGGGGCTGATGCACAGTCTCGACCGGCTGCCGAAGCCGACGCTCGCCCTCGTGCACGGGGCGGCCTACGGCGGCGGCGTCGGGCTCGCCGCCTGCTGCGATATCGCCTTCGCGGCCGAGAGCGCGCGGTTCTGCCTGAGCGAGGTGCGGCTCGGCCTGATCCCGGCGACGATCGGCCCCTACGTGGTCAACGCGATCGGCCCGCGCTGGGCCCGGCGCCTGTTCCAGACCGCGGAGGTCTTCTCCGCCGAGCGCGCCCGGGCGATCGGCCTCGTGCACGAGGTGGTGCCCGACGACCGGCTGGAGGCGGCCGGCGCGGAGGTGCTGCGCGACATCCTCCGGGGCGCCCCGGGCGCGCAGGCCGAGGCCAAGGACCTCGTCTTCCTGTGCGAGGGGCGGCCGGTGGACGCCGACCTAGGGCGCGAGACCGGCCGGCGCATCGCCCGGCGCCGGGCCTCGGACGAGGGGCAGGCGGGCATCGCCGCCTTCCTCGACAAGCGCTTAGCCCCGTGGCGGCGGGACTGAGGGGGCGGCCATGTTCGGCAAGATCCTCATCGCCAACCGCGGGGAGATCGCCTGCCGGGTGATCGCCACCGCCCGGCGCCTCGGCATCGGCACGGTCGCGGTCTATTCGGAGGCGGATGCCGGCGCCCGACACGCTCGGATGGCCGACGAGGCGTGGCCGATCGGGCCCGCCCCGGCGCGCGAGAGCTACCTCGTGGCCGAGCGGATCCTCGACGTCGCCCGGCGCGCCGGGGCGGAGGCGATCCATCCGGGCTACGGCTTCCTGTCGGAGAACGCGGACTTCGCCGGCGCCTGCGCCGGGGCCGGCCTCGTGTTCGTCGGCCCGCCCCCGGCGGCGATCCGCGCCATGGGCTCCAAGGCCGAGGCCAAGGCGCTGATGGAGCGCGCCGGGGTCCCGCTGGTGCCGGGCTATCACGGCGCCGCGCAGGATCTCCCGGCGCTGAAGGAGGCGGCCGCCCGGATCGGCTACCCGGTCTTGATCAAGGCCTCGGCCGGCGGCGGCGGCAAGGGCATGCGCGTCGTCGAGGCGGCCGCGGCGTTCGAGGCCGCGCTGACCGGCGCGCAGCGCGAGGCGCGGGCGTCCTTCGGCGACGACCGGGTGCTGATCGAGGCGTACCTGACCCGCCCCCGGCACATCGAGATCCAGGTCTTCGCCGACAGCCACGGCAACACCGTCTCGCTGTTCGAGCGCGACTGCTCGATCCAGCGCCGCCACCAGAAGGTGATCGAGGAGGCGCCCGCCCCGGGGATGGATCCGGTCCGGCGCGCGCGGATGGGCGAGGCCGCGGTCGCGGCGGCGCGGGCGGTCGGCTATGTCGGCGCCGGCACGGTGGAGTTCATCGCCGAGGGCGAGACCTTCTACTTCATGGAGATGAACACCCGGCTCCAGGTCGAGCACCCGGTGACCGAGATGGTCACCGGCCTCGACCTGGTGGAGTGGCAACTGCGCGTGGCCGCGGGCGAGCGGCTGCCGCTCGGCGCCCCGGATCTGGCCCTGCGCGGCCACGCCATCGAGGCGCGGGTCTACGCCGAGGATCCGGCGCGCGATTTCCTGCCGGCGGTCGGCACCCTCGCCCACCTGCGCCAGCCGCCGGAGGTGCCGGGGCGGGTGCGGGTCGAGACCGGCATCGTGCAGGGCGACCGGATCACCCCGGATTACGACCCGATGATCGCCAAGCTGGTCGTCTGGGGCGAGGACCGGGCGGCCGCGATCCGGCAGCTCGCAACCGCCCTCGCCGCCTACGAGGTGGTCGGCGTGACGACCAATCTGGATCTCCTGCGCGCCGTCGCCGGCCACCCCGCCTACCGCTCGGCCGACCTCGACACCGGCTTCATCGCCCGCCACGCCGACGACCTGCTGGCGCCGCTCGCGACCGGTGCGGTCGATCCCGCGCTCTGGGCCGCCGCCGCCCTGACCGTCCTGCGCGACCGGCGCGCGGCCGTCGCGGCGGAGGCGCTGGCGAGCGGCGACCCGTGGTCGCCCTGGGCCGATCCGGATGCGTGGCGGATGAACGGGGCGCGCTACCAGGAGCTGCAGTTCCGCCACGGCGACGCGCCGCCCGTCACCCTGCGGGCATGCCCCCTCCCCGACGGCAGCGCCCGCCTCGACCTGCCGGGCGGCACCGTCCTGGCGGCGCTCGCCGAGGACGCCGAGGGCGAGCGGCTGATGCTGGACGGCGTCTGGCGCCGGCTGCGCACGGTCCGCCGCGGCGCGGAGCTGACGGTGATCGTCGGCGGCCGGAACGCGACGCTGGTCCACGTCGATCCCCTCGCCCCGCCCCGGACCGAGGCGTCCGGTAGCGACCGGGTGACGGCGCCCGTGCCGGGCCGCCTGACCCAGCTCTGGGTGCGGCCCGGCGATGCCGTGGAGAAGGGCGCGCCGCTCGCGGTGATCGAGGCGATGAAGATGGAGATCACCCTCCGCGCGCCGCAGGCCGGCACCGTCGCCGAGACCCGCCACGCCGTCGACGACATGGTCGAGGAGGGCACCGAGATCGTCACCTTCGCGGCGGAGGAGCGGCCCGCATGAGCTATCCGGCCCGGGTGCAGGTGATCGAGGTCGGGCCGCGCGACGGGCTCCAGAACGAGCCCGCGCCGGTGCCGATCGCCGCCAGGGTGGCGCTGATCGAGGCCCTGGCCGAGGCCGGGCTGACCCGCATCGAGGCCGGCAGCTTCGTGTCGCCCCGATGGGTGCCGCAGATGGCCGAGACCGCGGAGGTTCTGGCGCGGCTGCGCCCCCGGCCCGAGGTCGGCTATTCCGTTCTGGTCCCGAACCTGCAGGGCCTGGAGCGGGCCCTCGCCTCCGGCGTCCGGGACATCGCGGTGTTCGCCGCCGCCTCCGAGAGCTTCTCCCGGCGCAACGTCAAAGGCTCGATCGCCGAGACCCTCGACCGCTTCACCCCGGTGCTGGAGGCGGCGCGCGCGAACGACCTGCGGGTGCGGGGCTACGTCTCCTGCGTCCTGGGCTGCCCCTACGAGGGCGACGTCGCGCCGGCGGCGGTCGCCCGCGTCGCCGCGTCCCTCCACGCGATGGGCTGCCACGAGATCGCCCTCGGCGACACGATCGGGACCGGGACGCCGCGCGCGGCCCGGCGGCTGGTCGAGCGGGTGGCCGCCGACGTGCCGCTGCAGGCGATCGCCCTGCACTTCCACGACACCTACGGGCAGGCCCTGGCCAACATCCTCGCCTGCCTCGAACTCGGCGTGTCGGCCGTGGACGCCGCGGTGGCGGGCCTCGGGGGCTGCCCCTACGCGCCGGGGGCCGCCGGCAACGTCGCCACCGAGGACGTCGTTTACATGCTGCGCGGCATGGGCATCGAGACCGGGATCGATCTCGATGCCCTCGCCGCGGCCGGGCGGTCGATCGCGTCCCAGCTCGGCCGGGAGCCGGCCTCGAAGGTCGCCCGCGCGCTGGCCGCCGCGCCGCCGCCGACACCCTGATCGAAGGGCGGCCTCGGACAGCGCCGCGGCGGCGCGCGCGTTCGGAGGAACGAGGGAGGACGACATGAGCGACCGGGCGGTGAGCTATGTCCACGGGGCGATCGGCGAGCCCCTGCTCGGCCTGACCATCGGCCAGGCCCTGGATCGCGCCGCCGCGGCGTGGCCGGATCACCTGGCGCTGGTCGCGCACGCCCAGGGCGTCCGATGGACCTGGCGCGAGCTGAGGGACCAAGCCGACGCCTTCGCGGCCGGCCTGCTCGCCCTCGGCCTCCGGCCCGGCGACCGCATCGGGATCTGGTCGCTCAACCGCGCCGAGTGGGTGCTGACCCAGTTCGCCGCCGCCCGTGCGGGGCTGATCCTGGTGACGATCAACCCGGCCTACCGGCTGTCGGAGCTGGAATTCGCGCTCAACAATGTCGGCTGCACCGCCCTGGTCACGGCGACGGCGTTCAAGACCAGCGACTATCTCGGGATGCTCCGCACCCTGGCCCCCGAACTCGCGGCCTCCGGGCCGGGCCGGCTGTCCGCAGCCCGCCTGCCGCACCTGCGCACGGTGATCCAGATCGGCGGACCGCCAACCCCGGGGACGGTCCCGTTCGACGCGGTCGCGGCCCGGGGCGACGCGGCCGGCACCGGCGCCCTGCGCGACCTCGCCGACGCGATGCAGTTCGACGACGCGGCCAACATCCAGTTCACCAGCGGCACGACGGGCGCCCCGAAGGGCGTCACGCTGACCCACCACAACATCCTCAACAACGGCCACTTCGTCGGCCGCGCGATGCGGCTGACCGCCGAGGATCGGATCTGCATCCCGGTGCCGCTCTACCATTGCTTCGGCATGGTGATGGGCAATCTCGCGGCCCTGACCCACGGTTGCGCCATGGTGTTTCCGGGCGAGGGCTTCGACCCGCGCGCGACACTGGAGACCGTGCAGGCCGAGCGCTGCACCGCGCTCTACGGCGTGCCGACCATGTTCATCGCCGAGCTCGACCATCCCGAGTTCGCGCGCTTCGATGTCCGCTCCCTGCGGACCGGGATCATGGCGGGCGCGCCGTGCCCGATCGCGGTGATGCGCCGGGTCGTGGAGCAGATGAACATGCGCGACGTCACCATCGCGTACGGCATGACCGAGACGAGCCCGGTGAGCTTCCAGAGCTCGAGCGACGACCCGCTGGAGCGGCGCGTCACGACCGTCGGCCGGATCCACCCGCATCTCGAGGTCAAGATCGTGGATCCCGAGGGACGCGTGACGCCGCGGGGCGCCCGCGGCGAGCTGTGCACGCGCGGCTACTCGGTCATGCTGGGCTACTGGGGCGATGCCGCGCGGACCGCGGAGGTCCTCGACGACGCCGGATGGATGCACACCGGCGACCTCGCGACGCTGGATGCGGAGGGCTACTGCAACATCGTCGGCCGGATCAAAGACATGGTCATACGCGGCGGCGAGAACATCTATCCGCGCGAGATCGAGGAGTTCCTCTTCCGGCACCCGCAGATCCAGGATGTCCAGGTCTTCGGGGTCTCCGATCCGAAATACGGGGAGGAGCTGTGCGCCTGGATCAGGCTGCGCGACGGCGAGACCCTGTCGGAGCCGGCGGTGCGCGCGTTCTGCGCGGGGCAGATCGCGCATCAGAAGATCCCGAAATACATCCAGTTCGTCGACGCCTTCCCGATGACGGTCTCCGGAAAGATCCAGAAATTCGTGATGCGTCGGTGCGTGGAGGAGCAGCTGGGCCTCGCGCGATCCGAGACGGCCTGAGCCGGTCTCCGCGAATGCTGTCATCGCCCGGCGGAACGAAGATTTCGTCGTCCGATCGGGCTTGAACGTTGCTGCGCGCACCGCGAGCGGACATGCTGGCGCGCGACATCACCGAGGCGGCGTATCAGTGTCGGCATGGCCACAGGGCGACGGCGAGATGGCCGCGCGCATCCGCGACTTCGGCTGGGAGCGGACGCCGCTGGGGCCGGCCGCCCGCTGGCCGGAGCGCCTCAAGGTGATGGTCGAGCAGGTGCTCGCCAGCCCGCTGGTCGCGTCCCTCGTCTGCGGGCCCGAGCGCCTCCTGATCTACAACGACGCCGCCGCCCGGCTCTACGGCGCCTGGCACCCCGAGGGTCTCGGCCGGCCGCTCGCGCGCACGTTCCCGGAGGGGTGGGCGACGGTCGCGGACTTCTACGCGCGCGCCTTCGCGGGCGAGGCCGTGCAGGTGGCCGGGCAGCCGCTGGACACCCGCGGCGAGGGCGCCGCGGAGGACGTCTTCGACGCGCTCCTCGTGCCCGTGCGCGACGCCGACGGGAAGGTCATGGCCGTCCACATGACCGGCTTCGAGATCGGTGAGCGCCTGCGCGCCGAGGCCAAGCTGCGCACGAGCGAGGCCCGGTACCGCAACCTCTTCGACGCCATCGACGAGGGCTTCTGCACCATCGAGGTCCTGTTCGACGCGGCCGGGCGGGCGGTCGATTACCGCTTCCTGTCCGTGAACGCGGCCTTCGAGCAGCAGACCGGGCTCCGCGACGCGGTCGGCCGGACGGTCCGGGCGCTGGCGCCCGACCTCGAGCCGCACTGGTTCGAGACCTACGGCCGGATCGTCCGAACCGGCAAGGCGGAACGCTTCGAGGACCGCGCCGACGCGCTCGGGCGCTGGTACGAGGTCTACGCCTTCCCCATCGGGGCGCCGGAACGGCGGCAGGTGGCGGTCCTGTTCAAGGACATCCTCCAGCGCAAGCGCGCCGAGGATCGGCTGCGCGCGAGCGAGGAGCGATTCCGCGCCCTCGTCACGGCCAGCTCGGACGTCATCTACCGCATGAGCCCGGACTGGAGCGAGCTGCGGGTCTTGGAGGGCCGCGGCTTCCTGGCCGACACCGTCACCCCGAACGACGACTGGCTGAGCGCCTACATCGATCCGGCCGACCAGCCGCGCCTGCGCGAGGCCATCCAGCGGGCGATCCGATCCAAGACGATGTTCGAGCTGGAGCACCCCGTCCGGCAGGCGGACGGGAGCCTGGGCTGGGCGCTGTCCCGGGCCGTGCCGCTGCTCGACGACGACGGCGAGATCCGCGAATGGTTCGGCGCCGCCAGCGACGTGACCGCGCGCAAGCGGGTGGAGGACGATCTGCGCGCGAGCGAGGAGCGGTTCCGCGGGCTGGTCGAGGGGTTCGGTCAGTTCAGCTGGGAGGCCTCGGCCGAGGGCCTCATCGAGGTCGACAGCCCGGGCTGGCGCGCGTTCACCGGGCAGCGCCCGGACGAGTGGCTCGGGCGCGGCTGGATCCACGCGATCCACGCGGACGACCGGGCGCTCACGGAAGCGAAGTGGCGGCAGGCCGTCGCGACGCGGACGGCGGTCGATCACGAGTATCGCCTGTGGCACGCCCCGAGCGCGTCCTGGCGGTGGTCGAACGTCCGCGCGGTGCCGATCACGAACCCCGACGGGTCGATCCGCAAGTGGTCGGGGGTGAACATCGACGTCACGGACCACCACAGGCTGCTGGCGCGCCAGGAAGTGCTGATCAACGAGCTGCAGCACCGCACGCGCAACCTCCTCGGCGTCGTCAGCGCCGTGGCGGGCAAGACACTGCGGCAGGGCAGCTCGGTCGAGGCGTTCGAGGCGCGGCTGCAGGCGCTCAGCCGCGCGCAGGGCCTGCTCAGCCAGTACGGCAGCGACTCGGTCGAGGTGGGCGCGCTGGTGCGCGCCGAGCTGGCCGCCTACGTCGACGGCGCGACCGGCCGCATGACCGTCGCCGGCCCCGAGGTGCACCTGACCGCGCGACAGGTGCAGAACTTCGCCCTCGCCGTCCACGAGCTGACGACCAACGCGGTCAAGCACGGGGTGCTCAAGACCGGGACCGGCCATCTCAGCGTCACCTGGGAGATCGTGCGCGACCGGCGCGAGCGCCGCCGACTGGCCCTGTGCTGGATCGAGAGCGGCCTGCCCGCGCAGGCGGCGCGCGTCACCCGCCGCGGCTACGGGACCGAGCTGATCCAGGAGGCGCTGGCATATGCCCTGGGCGCCACGGTCGAGTACGCGCTGGACCGCGACGGCGTGCGCTGCCGCATCGAGATGCCGGTGTCCTAGGTTGCGCGAAGGCCGCGATGCGCGCGCGATCCGTCAAGGTTGGTCAGCGGCTTCCGCGATCACGAGACCGTCCACCCGAAGCATTCGAGCATCATCATCGCGGATCCAGCGCGAAAAAATTCAACGACAACCGTTACAGCGCGATCTACCGCGTCCCGACCGGCAGATAATATCGTCTGACGGCGCCTCCAGTTACGACCGTAACCAAAAACTCTTCCGACAGACACGAAAGCGGCCGATCACCGAACTTACTATGCATCTCGGACAGTCATGAGGTCTGAGAATGAACGGTGTCGCCCCCTCGATCCGCCCTGCCGCGCGAGCCGGAGATCCGGACGCGGCGTTTCTCGCGACCGTCGCGACGCTTCGGCCCCTCATCGCGGAGCACCGGTCGGCCCTGGCTGTCGGCCCGGACCTGCCGGAGCCGGTCGCAGAGGCGCTCATCGACGCCGGTCTCGCGCAGCTCTGGCTTCCGCGGGGCCTGGGCGGTCCTGAAGCGCATCCGCTGAGCGTCCTGGCGGCGATCGAAGCTCTGGCGAAACTCGACGGTTCGGTCGCCTGGTGCGCCGCGATCTCGTCCGGGGGCGCGTCACGCTTCGCCGACCTGATCGACGCGGACGTGATGCGTTCGCTCATCCCTGCCGGCAGGAAGTTCGCGGGCAGCGGGAGCGGCCAGCCGACGGGAACAGCGGTTCGCCATGGATCCGGCTGGCGGATCAACGGACGTTGGTCCTGGGCGAGCTTCTGCCGCTACAGTTCCGTGTCCGCACTGATGTGTGTGGAGATCGACGGCGAGCGGCCGAAGCTCGGCGAGAACGGGCGGCCGTCGCTGCGCGGCGTCTTCATCGCCTCGAAGGATGTCGAGGTCGTCGGCAACTGGAATGCCGGGGGGCTCCGGGCCAGCGGGAGTCACGACGTCGCGTGCACCGACATCTGGGTGCCGAACGAGCAGACCATCGACGGCGCGAGCCTCATGATGCCTCGCGACAGAAGGCCCCTCTACATGCTGCCCATGGCATCGGCGGCCGCGATCGCCGCCATCGGTGTTCCGCTCGGGATCGCCCGGGCGTCGATCGACGCCTTCATCGATCTCGCGCAGACGAAGACACCGCATGGCGGCAAGGTGCCCCTGAGACTTCGCGAGGATGTCCAGGTCGCGATCGCGCGTGCCGAGACGAGCCTCGGTGCCGCGCGCGCCTTCGCCCGGGACACGGTCTCCGAATTCTGGTGGGAAGCCGAGAACGGCCATCCGATAACGCTCGCGTGGCAGGCCAAGCTTCGGCGGGCCTGCTGGTACGCGGGCCATGTCGGGAAGCAGGTGGTCACGAGCATGTACGAGGCGGCCGGCAGTTCCGCCGTCCTCGAAGACCTGCCGTTCGCGCGCCAGCTCCGCGATGTCTACGCGGCCTGTCAGCACATGCATTATCAGGACCGGCTGCTCGTGCCGACCGGCCGCATCCTTCTGGGCCTCGAAGCCGACGCGCCGTTCATCTAGAGCCGTCGCCGATCACGCATGCGCCGACCGCTCCTCGCGCCACGGTCGCCCCCGTTCCTCGGGACCCCATCGAGGAGGGACGCGGCCCTGGCTTCACGAACAGGCGTTCTCGACCTTCGAGAAGATGGTCGTCTCGAGCGCGACGTGATCGGCCACGGCCTTCGGCTGCGCAGACCGTTCGACGGCGTGGAAGACTGCGTGGATCGCCTCGGCCGTCTTCTCGTCGGTCCGGACGAGGCGCCCGGTCCAGGCCGTGATCTCCTGGGGCGACGACGTGCTGGTCACGAAGCCGATGATGTCGCCCTCGGCCGTGCCGACGAGGATGCGGCTTCGATGCGTCTGCGCGTAGCCGGGATCGGCGGCGGTGTAGGTTCCGGAGACCGCCTCGCCCATCTGGAGGAGGCGGAGTTCCGCGCCGGCTTGGCTCCGCCAGACACCATCGAACATCGTTGCTCAAGCCCGCCGATCGAGCGGCCGCTCGCACGGCCCATCACAAGCGATATAGCAGATTTGATATAACGGATGCGCGAGCCCGGCAATGCTGGGGCGCGGTCCGCGTCTCGTGAGGCCCTGAGCGCGGCCCCGCTACCAGAGGGCCCCGTGCGGGTGGAACCGCACGGCGTCGCCCGGCACGACCTCGGTCCGGTCATCCTCCAGCTCCACGAGGCCGTCGGATTCGGTGAGCGATGACAGCATGCCCGCGCCGTCGCGCTGGAACTTCCGGGCCTCCCAGGCGCCGTCGGCGTCCCGGGCGAGGCTGACCCGGACGAACTCCCTGCGGCCCGCGCGCTTCCGATAGGGGAAGGCCGCCCTGACGGTGAATCCGCGCGACGGCGCGTAGGCCTCGCCGGCGAGCCGGGCGAGGAGCGGCCGCACCACGAACAGCAGGGTGACGTAGACAGCCACCGGGTTGCCCGGCAGGCCCAGGAACGGCTTGCCGTCGATCATGCCCATCGCGACCGGCCGTCCCGGCTTGATCCCCAGCCGCCAGAACACGAGGCGCCCGATGCTCTCGACGGCGGTCTTCACGTGATCCTCGTCGCCGGTCGACACGCCGCCCGAAGTCAGGATCACGTCGTGCTCGGCGGCCGCCGCCGAGAGCCTGGCCGCGAGGGCCGCCGGGTCGTCGCGGATGACGCCGAGGTCGCGCGCCGCGACGCCCATCCGCCGGAGAAGAGCGAGCAGCAGGACGCGGTTCGAGTCGTAGATCGCGCCCGGCCCCAGGGGCGCTCCGGGCTCGACGAGTTCGTTGCCCGTCGAGAACACGCCGACCCGCAGGGTGCGGCGGACCTTCAGCGTGCGCAGGCCGACCGCGGTCGCCAGGGCCAGGTCCTGCGGCCGGAGACGCCGGCCGGCCGCGATGATCGTCGAGCCCTTCGCCGCGTCCTCGCCGGCGTCGCGGCTGTTGGCGCCCCGCTTCAGCCCGAGCGGCAGGGACACCCGGCCGTCGGGCAGGACCTGGACGTCCTCCTGCATGAAGACGGTGTCGGCCCCCGCCGGCATCGGGGCCCCGGTGAAGATCCGGGCGGCCGAGCCCGCCACCGACACGCCTTCGGGGGAGGCGCCGGCCGCGACGACCGCGCCGACCGGCAGGATCGTCGCATCGGAGGCGCGCAGGTCCGCTAAACGGACCGCGTAGCCGTCGACGGCCGAGTTGGGGAACGGCGGGACGTCGATGGGCGCGACGCAATCCTCGGCCAGGACGCGCCCGTCGGCGTCCGGGACGGGAACGTCCTCGGTGCCGACGATCGCTGCGAGGCGCTCGCCGAACAGCGCGTGCGCGTCCTCGATGGTCATCAGAGGGCCGCCGAACGCGAAGCAGTCGTCGCTGAGCTGGGCCATCCGGCTAGAGCCTCCCGAGGACGTCTTCGAAGGGAACGGCCACGTCGAGCATCAGCCCCGTCACCGCCGCCGCGTCGTTCAGATCTACGACGGGAATGCCCGAGGCCGGAAACGCGACGTCGCTCGCGATGCCCACGATGGTGGTGTCCAGCGGATGGAGGGGTGGGCGGCCGTTCTCGGCGCGATGGACCTCCATTTTGGGGATGGGCTCCCGCTTGTACCCTTCCACGACGACGAGGTCGCACGGGCTGATCCGCCGCAGGAGCTGACCCAGGCTCGCCTCCTGCTCGTCGCGCAGCTCGTGGACCTGGGCCCAGCGGCGGCCCGACGAGATCAGAACCTCGCTCGCGCCCGCCCTGCGGTGCTCGTAGGAATCCTTCCCGGGCCAGTCCGTGTCGAAGTCGTGATGGGCGTGCTTGATGGTCGCCACCCGCACCCCGCGGGCGACGAGCAGGGGGATGGCCCGGACCAGCAGGCTGGTCTTGCCGGCCCCGCTCCACCCGGCGAGTCCGATTACGCGCATGCCGGACACCGCTGACAGCCCCTCTCGTGCCGTTCCCACTGCCCCGCGCGAGGGCTCAGGGCAAGCGTCGGCCGCGCCGCCGGGACGCGCGGCCCCGGCGTCACGCAAATTGAAACGACTTCAAAAACGATATAACACCTCCGCTATAACGGCTGCCATTTGGTATGCCACGAGCGAGCGCCACGCCAACGGACCCGAACGGGCACGCCATGCACGACTTCAACCGTCCCTCGATCGCGCAGGCCTGAGCATGGGCGACGCATCCTCCGCGGCGGACTGGGCCGCCATCGTGACGGACGCCTACTGCGCCGACGCGAAGCCGCCGCTCACGCAGGAGCTCGCCGGCCGGGTCCGCGACGCGCTCGCCCAGGCGGTCGCGTCGCCGGCCGGAGACGCGCCGGGCTCCCTGTTGGACCGCCTGAACGACGCCCTCGACGCGTTCGAGACCGAGCTGCGCTCCGTCGTCGGACCCAGGGTCACGTCCCTGGACGAGGCGACGGGCGCGGCCACGATGAAGCCGCGGTCCGAGGCCGGCCAGCCGCTCCGGGCCTTCGGCGGCCAGTAGCCTCCGACCGGACCTCAGGACACCGCGACCACCCGTCCCAGCAGTTGGAAATCAGATACCGCATGAGTGAGGCACCGGGGACAGTCAGGACTTTCTCGCATCCCGGCCGGGGGCGGAACAAGGCGCGCAGCGTCCCCAAGGGGCGCCAGGTCGAGCCGCGGGCGAAGGTCGAGATCGAGGAGCTTCTCGGCTCCCGCTCGCGCCAGCGCGACCTGCTCATCGAGCACTTGCACCTGATCCAGGACACCTACGGCCAGATCAGCGCCGAGCACCTGGCGGCGCTCGCCGACGAGATGGCCCTGGCCTTCGCCGAGGTGTTCGAGACCGCGACTTTCTACGCGCATTTCGACGTCGTGAAGGAGGGTGACGCCTCGATCCCGCGGCTGACCGTCCGGGTCTGCGACAGCATCACCTGCGCGATGTTCGGCGCCGACGAGCTGCTGGAGACGCTCCAGCGGGAACTCGCCTCCGACGCCGTCCGCGTCGTGCGCGCGCCCTGCGTCGGCCTGTGCGACCACGCGCCCGCCGTCGAGGTCGGGCACAACTTCCTGCACAAGGCCGACCTCGCCTCCGTGCGGGCCGCGGTCGAGGCCGGCGACACGCACGCCCATATCCCGGACTACGTCGACTACGAGGCCTATCGGGCCGCCGGCGGGTACGCGACCCTCGACCGGCTCCGCAGCGGCGACCTTCCGGTCGACGACGTCCTGAAGGTGCTCGACGACGGCGGCCTGCGCGGCCTCGGCGGCGCGGGCTTCCCGACGGGGCGCAAGTGGCGCTCGGTGCGCGGCGAGCCCGGGCCCCGGCTGATGGCGGTCAACGGGGACGAGGGCGAGCCGGGCACCTTCAAGGACCAGCTCTACCTCAACACCGACCCGCACCGCTTCCTCGAGGGCATGCTGATCGGCGCCCACGTCGTCGAGGCGCCCGAGGTCTACATCTACCTGCGCGACGAGTATCCCATCTCCCGCGAGATCCTGACGCGCGAGATCGCGAAGCTCCCCGCGGGCGGTCCGCGCATCCACCTGCGCCGCGGCGCCGGCGCCTATATCTGCGGCGAGGAATCCTCGCTGATCGAGTCCCTCGAAGGCAAGCGCGGGCTGCCGCGGCACAAGCCGCCGTTCCCGTTCCAGGTCGGCCTGTTCAACCGTCCGACGCTGATCAACAACATCGAGACGCTGTTCTGGGTCCGCGACCTGATCGAGCGGGGCGGCGACTGGTGGAAGAGCCACGGCCGCAACGACCGCGTCGGCCTGCGCTCCTACTCGGTCTCGGGGCGCGTGAAGGAGCCGGGGGTGAAGCTCGCCCCGTCCGGCCTCACCATCCAGGAACTGATCGACGAGTATTGCGGCGGCATGGCGGACGGCCACACCTTCGCGGCCTACCTGCCGGGCGGCGCGTCGGGCGGCATCCTGCCGGCGTCGATGAACGACATCCCGCTCGATTTCGGGACGCTGGAGAAGTACGGCTGCTTCATCGGCTCCGCCGCGGTCGTGATCCTGTCGGACCGGGACGATGTGCGCGGCGCCACGTTGAACCTGATGAAGTTCTTCGAGGACGAGAGCTGCGGGCAGTGCACCCCCTGCCGTTCGGGGACCCAGAAGGCCCGCATCCTGATGGAGCAGGGCGTCTGGGACACCGAGCTCCTGGGCGAATTGTCCCAGTGCATGCGGGACGCCTCGATCTGCGGCCTCGGCCAAGCCGCCTCGAACCCGCTCAGCAGCGTCATCAAGTACTTCCCGGACCTGTTCCCCGCCCCGCGCGCCGCGGCTGCCGAGTGAGGCAACCGATGGTACCGGCGAATTCTATCCCGATGTCCGAGCCAGGAGCGGCCGCATGAGCAACGCCCCCGAACAGCGCGGCGACAAGACCGAGAAGCCCGAGATCCGGGCCGACGGGCTGCAGGATGCGGGCGGCCCCGCGCCGGGCCCGAAGCCGGGAGCCGGCGGCTCCTACTCGGAAGGCGCGAAGGCGGGCGGCCAGGCGGCCCCGGAGCCGTCGGGCCTGCACGATCTCAAGGAGCGGCCGACCGCCCCCCCGACCATCGCGTTCGAATTCGACGGACAGCAGGTCGAGGCCGCCCCCGGCGAGACGATCTGGGCCGTCGCCAAGCGCCTCGGCACCCACATCCCGCACCTCTGCCACAAGCCCGAGCCCGGCTATCGCCCGGACGGCAATTGCCGCGCCTGCATGGTCGAGATCGAGGGCGAGCGCGTGCTGGCCGCCTCGTGCAAGCGCACGCCGGCCGTGGGCATGAAGGTCAAGTCCGCGACCGAGCGCGCCACCAAGGCCCGCGCCATGGTGCTCGAGCTGCTCGTGGCCGACCAGCCCGAGCGCGCGACCTCGCACGACCCGACCTCGCACTTCTGGGTACAGGCCGACTTCCTCGACGTGTCCGAGAGCCGCTTCCCCGCGGCCGAGCGCTGGACCGGCGACTTCAGCCACCCGGCCATGAGCGTCAATCTCGACGCCTGCATCCAGTGCAACCTCTGCGTCCGCGCCTGCCGCGAGGTCCAGGTCAACGACGTGATCGGCATGGCCTACCGCTCGGCCGACGCGAAGGTGGTGTTCGACTTCGACGACCCGATGGGCGGCTCGACTTGCGTGGCCTGCGGCGAGTGCGTCCAGGCCTGCCCGACCGGCGCGCTGATGCCGTCCGCCTACCTCGACGCCGAGCACAACACCCGGACGGTCTATCCCGACCGCGAGGTGACCTCGCTGTGCCCCTATTGCGGCGTCGGCTGCCAGGTCTCCTACAAGGTGAAGGACGAGAGGATCGTCTACGCCGAGGGCGTGAACGGCCCGGCCAACCACAACCGGCTCTGCGTGAAGGGCCGCTTCGGCTTCGACTACGTCCACCACCCCCATCGCCTGACGGCGCCGCTGATCCGCCTGGACAACGTCCCGAAGGACGCCAACGACCAGGTCGACCCGGCCAACCCGTGGACGCACTTCCGCGAGGCGACCTGGGAGGAGGCGCTCGACCGCGCCGCCGGCGGCCTCAGGACGGTCCGCGACACCCATGGCCGAAAGGCGCTCGCCGGCTTCGGCTCCGCGAAGGGCTCGAACGAGGAGGCCTACCTCTTCCAGAAGCTGGTGCGGCTCGGGTTCGGCTCGAACAACGTCGACCACTGCACCCGGCTGTGCCACGCCTCGTCGGTGGCCGCCCTCATGGAGGGGCTGAACTCGGGCGCCGTGTCGGCGCCGTTCTCGGCGGCGCTCGACGCCGAGGTCATCATCGTGATCGGCGCCAACCCGACCGTGAACCACCCGGTGGCGGCGACCTTCCTCAAGAACGCCGTGAAGCAGCGCGGCGCCAAGCTGATCGTCATGGATCCGCGCCGGCAGGTGCTGTCGCGGCACGCCTACAAGCACCTCGCGTTCAAGCCCGGCTCGGACGTCGCGATGCTCAACGCGATGCTCAACGTGATCATCGAGGAGCGGCTCTACGACGAGCAGTACATCGCCGGCTACACCGAGAACTTCGAGGCGCTCAAAGAGAAGATCGTCGAGTTCACGCCGGAGAAGATGGCCTCGGTCTGCGGCATCGACGCGGAGACCCTGCGCGAGGTGGCCCGGCTCTACGCCCGGGCCAAGTCCTCGATCATCTTCTGGGGCATGGGCATCAGCCAGCACGTCCACGGCACGGACAACTCGCGCTGCCTGATCGCGCTCGCCCTCGTCACGGGGCAGATCGGGCGCCCCGGCACCGGCCTGCATCCGCTGCGCGGCCAGAACAACGTCCAGGGCGCGTCCGACGCCGGCCTGATCCCGATGGTCTACCCGGACTACCAGTCGGTCGAGAAGGCCGCGGTGCGGGAGATGTTCGAGGAGTTCTGGGGTCAGAAGCTCGACCCGCAGAAGGGTCTCACCGTCGTCGAGATCATGCGGGCGATCCACGCCGGCGAGATCAAGGGCATGTTCGTCGAGGGCGAGAACCCCGCGATGTCCGACCCGGACCTGAACCATGCCCGGCACGCCCTGGCGATGCTCGACCACCTCGTCGTGCAGGACCTGTTCCTGACGGAGACCGC
Source organism: Methylobacterium sp. 275MFSha3.1 (assembly GCF_900108435.1). NCBI lineage: Bacteria > Pseudomonadati > Pseudomonadota > Alphaproteobacteria > Hyphomicrobiales > Methylobacteriaceae > Methylobacterium > Methylobacterium sp. 275MFSha3.1. The sequence goes on from NZ_FNWP01000017.1 coordinate 51,487, forward strand.
CTTCCACGCCGACGTGGTGCTGCCGGCCTCCGCCTTCGCCGAGAAGGCCGGCACCTTCACCAACACCGACCGTCGCGTGCAGATCTCGCAGCCGGTGGTGTCCCCGCCGGGCGACGCGCGGCAGGACTGGTGGATCATCCAGGAACTGGGGAAGCGCCTCGGCCTGCCCTGGAACTACGGCGGCCCGGCCGACATCTTCCGCGAGATGGCCATGGTGATGCCGTCGTTCAACAACATCACCTGGGAGCGCCTGGAGCGCGAGGGCGCCGTGACCTACCCGGTCGACGCGCCCGACCAGCCCGGCAACGAGATCATCTTCTACGCCGGCTTCCCCACGGAGAGCGGGCGCGCGAAGATCGTCCCGGCCGCCGTGGTGCCCCCGGACGAGCTGCCGGACGAGGACTACCCGATGGTCCTGTCGACCGGTCGCGTCCTCGAGCACTGGCACACCGGATCGATGACCCGGCGCGCCGGCGTCCTCGACGCGCTGGAGCCCGAGGCGGTCGCCTTCATGGCCCCGAAGGAGCTCTACCGGCTCGGGCTGGAGCCCGGCGACACGATGAAGCTGGAGACGCGCCGCGGCGCGGTCCACCTGAAGGTGCGCTCCGACCGCGACGTGCCGGTCGGCATGATCTTCATGCCGTTCTGCTACGCCGAGGCCGCGGCCAACCTGCTGACGAACCCGGCGCTCGACCCGATGGGCAAGATCCCGGAGTTCAAGTTCTGCGCGGCCCGGGCCTCCGCCGTCCACACGGCCATGGCCGCCGAGTAGGCGGCGTGACCTCCGGCGGCGCGCCCAGGCGTGCCGCCGGCCCCTGGCGGCGGACATCGGGCTGATACTGTTTCCAATTGATCAGCCCGGTGCCGTCTTTGCGAGCGCAGCGAAGCAATCCAGTCGGCGCGACGCTGACAGATGTCGCGCGGCCCTGGGTCGCTTCGCTGCGCTCGCGATGACGCAGCGGGCTGATGCTGTTTCCGGTCGATCAGCCCGGTGCCGTCCTTGCGAGCGCAGCGAAGCAATCCAGTCGGCGCGACGCTGACAGATGTCGCGCAGCCCTGGGTCGCTTCGCTGCGCTCGCGATGACGCAGCGGGCTGCACAGACCGAAGCCGACGCCCGACCGTCGAGAGACCGCTTCCCACGGAGGCGCGCCTCTGCGCGGCCTCGCTCCTACGAATCAACCTTCATCAGCGAGGCGAGAAGGTCGAGCTCGCCCGCCACGGCCTCCGAGGCCAGCCGCTCCATGCGCAGGTAGCTGTCGAGGATGGCGTCGCCCGTGCTGGTCAGGACCGCCCCGCCGCCCCGGCGGCCGCCCTTGCTCGCGGAGACGAGCGGCTCCTGGAACGCCTTGTTCAACGTGTCGATGAGGTACCAGGCTCGCTTGTAGCTCATGCCCATCCGGCGCCCCGCGGCGGCGATGGAGCCGGTGTCGCGGATGCCGCTCAGGAGGGCGGCCTTGCCCGGTCCCAGCAGGGTGTCCGAGCCGAGCTCGATCCGCAAACTGATGCTCGTGTCCTCGCCCAACGCACACCGCCGCTTCGCTGGAGGCCCCAGCGCCTCGCAGGCGTCCCTACGCGAAACGGCCCCGTCGATCATCCCGGCGGGCGACAGGATCGTCCGTCCCGTTCCGTCGAGGCCGGCCAACGGTGCGCGCGTCACGCGGCTCGCGCGGCGGGCGTGAAGCCCAGAGCGCGCAGCGCGGCGGCCGTCCCGGGCTCGCCCAGCAGGCTCAGGAATGCCGCGAGCGCCGGCATCTCCCGAGCGTCCGCGCGATACGCGAGGTCGTAGGCCTCCTCCGTCAGCGGGCGGAAGCCCAGCCCGTAGGCATCCGCGACGCTCGCGATGGCCACGCCCCAGTCCGCCCTGCCCTGCGAGACCGCCGCGGCGACGGCGTTGTGCGAGCGCGGCTGGTTCCAGAACCCCGCCGGCCGGGCACCGTTCAGCAGCCCGTCCACGAGCAGGCGCGTGCCCGATCCGGCGTTGCGGTTGACCATCACGGCGTCGGGGTCGGCGAGCGCCGCGGCGACCGCGTCCGCGGCGTCGCGCCCTTCGAACCTGCCGTCGCCGCGGCGGAACACGACGCCCTGGAGGCGGCGCCACCCGGGCGCGAGGGACAGGCCCTCGGTGAGGAACGGGGCATTGTACCGGCCCGTCTCGGGATCGAAGAGGTGCATGGCGGCGACATCGCACTCGCCGCGCCGCAGGGCGGCGAGGCCGCCGGCCGACCCGACCCAGATGGTGCGGGCGCGGTACCCTCGCTCGCCGAGCAGGCCGACCACCCGGTCGAGGCCGATGCAGTGGCTGCCGACGATCGTCAGGTCGGGCGCCCGCACGCCGGCGCCCAGGCGGACCACGGCGACGCCCTCCCCCGCCTCGACGCCGGCGCGCGCGGCCGGAACCGCGAAGAAGCCGTCCGCCTGCGAGAAGGCGGTGACCGAACCCGAGCCCTTCGGCAGCGGCAGGGCGATCGTCCCCTCGGGACCGTGGGCGAGGGAGGTCATCACGAACTCGGTGCGGCCGAGTTCGGAGGGCACCCGCTGGGACACGCGCGCCGCGATCGTCTCGTCCTCGCGCGGCGGCAACCCGGCGAGCGCCCGCACGTACGGCACGACGAAGTCGTGGAAGGTGAACATCGCGGAGGTGGGGAATCCCGGCAGGACGATGACCGGCCTTCCCTGCGCCACTGCCACGCAGAGCGGCTTCCCGGGCTTCAGGGCCACGCCGTGGAACAGGATTCCCGGCTCGCCGAGGCGGGACAGCACCCGGTGCGACACGTCGCCGGCGCCTTTGGACGTGCCGCCCGAGAGCACGACGAGGTCGCTGTCCCGGAGGGCGGACCGGAGGGCGGCCTCGAGGACGGAAGCCTCGTCGCGCACGATCCCGAGCCGGACCGGCTCCCCGCCGTTCTCGGTCACCGCGGCCGCGATGATCGCGCCGTTGGAATCGTAGATCGCGCCCTCGGGCAGGGGCTCGCCCGGTGCGACCAGCTCGTCCCCCGTGGACAGGATTGCGACCCGCGGGCGTCCGGTGACGTCGACGGCCGCGAGGCCGCACGCCGCCAGCATGCCGATCTCGCGGGCGGTGATCCGCGTTCCCGCGCGCAGCACCGTCTCGCCGCGGGCCATGTCGGCCCCGGCATAGCCCACGAACTGCGCCGGCCGCACCGCGGTCAGGACATCGACGGTGAGGCTCCGGGCGTCGAACTCCGTGTGCTCGACCATCACCACCGCGTCGGCGCCGCGGGGGATCACGCCGCCGGTGGCGATCGGCGTCGCCGTACCCGGCTGGACGACGATGGCCGGCGCGACGCCGCAGGCGAGGATCTCGCGGTTCAGCGTGAGACGCCGCGGGCTCGCCGGCCCGGCGCCTTCCGTGTCGGTCGCGCGCAGGGCGAAACCGTCGACCAGGGACCGGTCGAAGGGCGGCACGTCCATGGGCGAGGCGACGTCGCGGGCCAGAACGCGCCCGAGCGCGTCGTCCAACGACACCGTCTCGGACGGCAGGCGCGCGTGCGGGACCGCCGCCCGGAACCGCGCGAGCGCGTCGTCCCGGCTCATCACCCGGAGAAACTGCTCCTGGCTCGAGGCCGCGGCGAGGCGCGCGACGAAATCCGCCGCCCCGTCACGGTCCGCGTCGGCGCTCACAGGGCCCAAACCTCTACCTCCTCGCCGGCCCGGAAGCCTTCGCTCTCCGGCTCGACCACGACGATGCCGTCCGCCTGCACCAACCGACCGAGCGGGAGGCCGGCTCCGCCCAGCGGCTCCACGCCGTCCGACCCGCTCCGGACGAAGACGACCTCGGACAGACCGATCGACGAGACGATCTTCCGGAGGAGGACGTGCCGCCGCGGCGAGCGCTCCCGCGCGCCGGCGAGCCGCGCGATGAGCGGACGGCCGAGGGCCAGGAACGCGGCGAGCGCCGCCTCGGGAGGCCCGGGCACCAGGAGGACCGGCCTGCCGGCCGCGGAGCCGACCGCGGTGGTCTCCCCGGGCCGCAGGGCGATGCCGTGCGCGCGGACGTCTCCGGCGCGGGCGAGGGCCGCCGCGCTTTGGTCCGAGCGGCCGAAACCGCTGCCCCCGACCACCAGCACCGCGTCCGCCGTGCCGCCGCGGATCGCCTCGGCGATCTCCTCGCCCCCCCGGGCGCGAACCGCCTCGGTCGCCCCGCCCGCCCGCGCGATCAGACGCCCGAGCAGGGGCGACACGGTATCGAGGCTGGACGTCCCGGCGGTGACGACGCGCAAGCGCGGCTGACGGACATCGACCGCCTCCAGGCCGGCCGCCTCCAGGACGAGCAGGTGAAGGGGCTCGATCCGGGTGCCGGCCTCGATCAGCCGCGCGTTGGCGGCGACGTCGTCTCCCGCCCCGCGCACGCCCTCCCGCGGGGCGATGTCCGCGACGACCATGCCGTCCGCGAATCCCTCCGGGGGCAGGACGGCATCGGTGCCCGACGGCAACGGCTGTCCCGCCTCGACCCAGGGTGGCGGTCGCGCCGGGAAGATCGGCGCGTAGGCCGACGCGCCGCCCACCGCGGCGGCCTCGACCGCGAAGCCGTCCCGCATCGCCGTCGGGCCCGCGGGCACGGCGGCGTGCGCGACGACCGCTCGCGCGGCGACGCGTCCGAGCGCCGCTGCGAGCGGGACGGTCGCGGGTTCGACGGGAGCCGCCGCGCCGCTGAGCAGGATCGCCGCCTCCCGAAGCGGGATCAGCGCCGAGGACGCATTCCGGATCATCGTGGCGGCGATGCGCCATCCGGGTTCGATGATCAAGGGCCGGCGCGGCGGCCGACCCGCCGACACGACAACGGTCGCCCCGGGCGATATGCTCACCGCCTACCCGCACGCGCTCCCCTGACAGGCATGACAGGTCCATTCCGCCGAACCTGCGTCACGAGGTCGGCCTCGACGGCTGATCTCGCCATCCGCCTCGTCCGATTCCCGAGGACCGGCCCGGGGGCATGATGCAGACGCTCCAGGACATCCTCTCCCGCCTGTTCAGCCTGGATCGGGACGTGCTGGCGATCGCGTGGCTGTCGCTGCGTGTCAGCCTCACCGCCGTCGGCATTGGTCTCGTGCTCGGTATACCCCTGGGTGCGTTCCTGGCCGTCGCCCGCTTCCCCGGACGCGGCGCCGCGGTCGGCCTGCTCAACGCCTTCATGGGGCTGCCGCCGGTGCTCGTCGGCCTCGCGCTCTACCTCGTCCTGTCCCGCTCCGGTCCGCTCGGACCGCTCGGCCTGCTGTTCACCCCCGCCGCGATGATCGCCGCGCAGGCGACGCTCGCGACCCCGCTCGTCGCCGCCCTGACGCAGCAGGTCGTCGCCGACGCCCGGGTGCATCTCGGGGAGCAGTTGCGCTCCCTCGGGCTCTCCGCACCGCGTCAGGCCGCGGCGATGATCTACGACGTGCGCTTCTCCCTCGTGACCGCCGCGCTCGCCGCGTTCGGCCGGGCGATCTCGGAGATCGGCGCGGTCCTCGTCGTCGGCGGGAACATCGACGGGTATACCCGCACGATGACGACGGCGATCTCCCTGGAGACCCAGAAGGGCGATCTCAGCCTCGCCCTGGCGCTCGGCCTCGTGCTGATCGGCCTCGTTCTGGTGGTGAACGTCGCCGTGGCCCTGCTCCGCCGGCACGCCGCGCGGGTGTACGGATGAGCGCGACACCGGCCATCCGCCTCGAGGACGTGACCCTGGTCCTCGACGGTCGGACGGTGCTCGACCGTCTCTGCCTGGAGGTCGCTGCGGGCAGCGTCACGGCCGTCATCGGCCCGAACGGGGCGGGCAAGAGCGTCACCCTGAGGGTCGTCGACGGGCTCCTGCGGCCCGACGGCGGCACGGTGCAGGTCGGCCCGCACCGGCGGGCCTTCGTGTTCCAGCGGCCGGCGCTGATCCGCGCGACCGCGGCCGCGAACGTCGCGCTGGCTCTCGGAGACCTGCCCCGTCCTGCGCGGGCCGCGCGGGTGGAGGAGGCGCTGGCCCGCGTCCGCCTCTCCGAGCGCGCCCGCGATCCCGCGACGCGTCTCTCCGGCGGCGAGCAGCAGCGGCTGGCGCTGGCCCGTGCCTGGGCGGTCGGCCCCGGCCTGCTCCTCCTCGACGAGCCGACCGCGAACCTCGACCCGGCCTCGACCGAGATCGTCGAGGGATTGGTGTCCGCGATGGCGCGGGCGGGCACCACGGTCGTGCTCGTCTCACACAATCTCGGGCAGGTGGCGCGCCTCGCCGACGCGGTGATCGTGCTGGCCTCGGGCCGCGCCGTCGAGCATGGTCCCGCCCGACAGATCCTGTTCTCGCCCCGGACGTCCGAGGCGCGGGCCTACCTCGCTGGGGAATTGCCGTGGACGCCTTTCGTCGCCGCCTCCTGATCCTGGGACTGGCCGCGCTCCTGAGCGCGGCCGGCGTCCTGCCGCCGGCCGAGGCCGAACCGGTGTCGATCGTCGTCGCCTCGACGACCTCGACCGAGCAGTCCGGCCTGTTCAAGCACATCCTCCCGCTCTTCCGGGAGGCGTCCGGGATCGACGTGAAGGTCGTCGCCCTGGGCACGGGACAGGCGCTCGACGCGGCGCGCCGCGGCGATGCCGACGTGGTCCTGGTCCACGACCGTCCGGCCGAGGACAAGTTCCTCGCCGAGGGCTTCGCGAAGCGGCGGTACGACGTGATGTACAACGATTTCGTGCTGATCGGCCCGGCCTCCGATCCGGCCGGCGTGCGCGGCCTGGGCGTGCGCGAGGCCTTCGCCAAGCTCGCGGCCAGCAAGGCGGCGTTCGTGTCGCGCGGGGACCGCTCGGGCACTCACAGCGCCGAGCTGCGCAGCTGGAAGGAGGCGGGCGTCGATCTCGCGGCCGTGCGCGGCCCCTGGTACCGGGATGTCGGCCAGGGCATGGGGCCCGCGCTCAACACGGCCTCGGCCCTCGGCGCCTACATCCTCGCCGACCGGGGGACCTGGCTCGCGTTCAAGAACCGCGCCGACCTGGTCATCCTGGTCCAGGGGGACCGGAGCCTGTTCAACCCCTACGGCGCGATGCTGGTGGATCCCGACAGGCACCCCGGCGTGAAGGCGAAGCAGGGACAGGCCTTCATCGACTGGCTCGTCTCACCGGAGGGGCAGCAGGCGATCGCGGGCTACAAGGTCGGCGGCGAGCAGCTGTTCTTCCCGAGCGCCGGCGCGCCCGTGACGCGCTGACCGGGGATCCCCGGGTCGAAGCGCCGGACCGCCGTCGACGCGCGCGCCTGCCCGTCCCGGGCACCCGCGAGGGTGGGCGGCGGATCTCGCCGGCATTCGCCATCGTGCCGCTCGGAGACCGGCCAGGGACGATGGCCGGCCGGGTCGGGGCGGCGCGGGACGTCGCGATCCGCTTCACCGAACCGGAGGTGCCGAGCGCGCGTTTGGCCGAGGTCACCCAGGACTGTGCGGGTCCACCGTCGCGAGGGAGATCATCGTGGTCGGGCATTCAACCGAGCGGCCTGAGACGCCCCCGGAACCCGCGGCGCCCGAACACTCCGCGTTCGGCGCGTACAGCTCTCCACCCTGCTTCATGCACGAGCTCGGCCCCGACTTCGTCGGCCCGGCGGCGGAGCCTCGGCCTTCCGAACCCTGCGGTCCTGAGAGCGCCGCATCCGACTGGCCGAGCGTGCGGCAATGGCGAAAGGAGACCCGCGCCGCGCTCATCGCGCGGCGGGTCGGCATCTCCGCCCAGGACCGCGCCGCCCGGAGCGAGCGGATCGAGCAGGGTCTCCGAGCCGCTCTACCTTCGGCATCGGGCCTATCGATCGGTCTCTACTGGCCCTTCAGGGGCGAGTTCGACGCCAGATCCCTCCTGACGGAGCTGCGCGGAAGCGGGGCGCGACTGGCGCTTCCGGTCGTCGTCGAGAAGGCGCGCCCGCTCCAGTTCCGGGTCTGGTCGCCGGGCGAGCGCATGATCCGCGGCGTCTGGAACATACCCGTTCCCGCAGAGGGCGAGATTGTCGACCCGGACGTCCTGATCGCGCCGCTCGTCGGCTTCGATCAGGCAGGGTACCGCCTGGGATACGGCGGCGGCTTCTATGACCGGACCATCGCGTCCAGGTCGACGAAGCCGCGGGTCATCGGCGTCGGCTTCGAGCTCGCGCGGCTCGCGACGATCCACCCGCGGGCGCACGACGTCCCCATGGACATCATCGTGACGGAAGGCGGCGTCTGGCCCCGCACGGAGCGACCCTGATCGCGCCGCGGAGCGGGCCGGTGCCCGCGCTGGCCGGCTCGGCAGAGCCTGGCCCAGGACCGTTCGGCCTGAGGTCGGCGGATGAGGGCGCGGGGGTCTCAACCGAGGCTCCTGATCGCGAGTGCCCTTGGAACAGGCGGCCGCGGCGGCTCGTTCAGGCGTCACGGCCCGCCACGTTGGCGAGCCGGTGACGACCAGGATACAGCCATGGCTACAGGCACCGTGAAGTGGTTCAACGAGACCAAGGGCTACGGTTTCATCCAGCCCGACGATGGCGGCAAGGACGTGTTCGTTCACATCTCGGCCGTCGAGCGTGCGGGCCTTCGCTCCCTCAACGAGGGTCAGAAGATCTCCTATGACGTCGAGGCGGACCGCCGCAGCGGCAAGGAGAGCGCCGCCAACCTGAAGGCTGGCTGAGCACCGCGCGACGAGTGGCCTGTATCGGGGCCGCTCGTCACAGATCGGGCTTCGAACTCGGGGCAGGAGACCGCGTCAGGCTCTCGATCTCCCGCATCGGCCTCCCCGACTTGCGGGCGATCTCCTCTTCCTGCTCGGTGATGAGAGTGCGTGCCGGCTCGTCGCCGTCGAGGCCGCCCAGGATCTCGGCCGGCACGCGCCGATTCGAGGCGCGGCTGCCGTCGGCGTAGGTGACGTCGAACAGCACGAACCCCTGCACCTTCGGCAGAGACTTGGTACGCTTGGCCATGAGGGGTATGCCGGCTTCTCGGACGAGGCGAACGCCGTCGCGGCCCCTGCGTCTTGCAGGCGCGACGCGCGGTCAGGAGCGCGTCTCATAACCCATCCTTCCCGTTTGCCGGAATATCCATGGCGCCGGCCCACAGAGGGACGCCTGTGACATCTTGGATGCACATCGACACCGGCCTCGTTCCCGGCGGGACCCCGTTGCACCTGATGCAGCGGGGCCACGAGTTCTCCATCGTCGCCGACACGATCGAGCTGATGAACAGCACCCGCGGGGCCTCCGAGGAGGCGCTGGCGATCCTCGCTTGCGGCCGGGTGCGCGGGCGGGGCGCGGCGCGGGTGCTCGTCGGCGGCCTCGGAATGGGGTTCACCCTGCGCGCGGCCCTGCGCAACCTCGAGCCAGAAGCGCGCGTCACGGTCGCCGAACTGGTACCGACGGTCGCGGCTTGGGCGCGCGGACCGCTCGCGGGCGTCTTCGCCGGCTGCCTCGACGACGCCCGCGTCGATCTGCGCGAAGCCGATGTCGAGCACCTTATCCGGTGCGGCCCGGCCGCCTGGGACGCGATCCTGCTCGATGTCGACAACGGACCGGAAGGGTTCGTGCGCCCGGAGAACGATCGCCTCTACGGCAAGCACGGGTTGGAATCGGCGCGGCGGGCGCTGCGGCCGGGCGGCGTGCTCGGCGTCTGGTCGGCCAATCCCGACCGCAAGTTCAAGGCGCGCCTCCAGCGCTCGGGTTTCGCCGTCGAAGAGGTTCGCCCCCACGCGAACGGGCGCAGCGGCCCGCGGCACGTGGTGTGGATCGCGACCTCCGCCGGCCCGACGGTCTGACCCTTCCTGAACATCGATTGGGCCGCGTTCCGGCCTTGATGGCCTTGCCTCGGCAGCGAGCGGGCGTCCTTCGCACTCTATCCTTCGCGTCCCGGCCCTCTTACACTCGATCCGTCGCCGGATCGGCCAGACTTCAGGTTCCGGCGGCTTGGGGGACGCGTGCCCCCTCCTACGGAGCCGTGAGCCCGCGATGGCCGACCTCATCGATTTCCCCGGGAAACGCCGAGGCTCCGGCTCGGCCTACCGGTTGCACCGGTTCGGCGCGGACGGCAGCGACCGCGGCACGGTCCTCATCCGAGCCCGCGACGACGCGGAGGCCAGGCATCAGGCCGACAGGCTGGCCGAGGGATTGTTGGCCGAGCTGTGGTCCGGGGACCGGCTCCTGGATCACTTCGCGCCGGCCGGCCACCCGGTTGCGGCCTGCATCGGTCCCCTGCGCGACGGGCCCTGATCCCGCGGACGCGCCGGCCTGCCGGCGCCGCGAGCCAGCCGTTGTTACATTGTTGCATGCTCTCGCGCGAGGTGCGATACGCCGCGGATGTCAGCTGAGGCCACGCTCTGGGATCTGGTGACCGCCGAGCGTATCGCCATCGAGGATGTCGGCGCCGCCGTCGACGCCTACTTGGCAGAACCGACCACTCAGGATCACGCCATCGGTCCGGACCACGTGCTCGATCTCGCGGCGGCCGTCGCGGCCCACCCCTCCGCGCCCGCGATCGTGGTCGACACCGAGTCCGACGAGCCGTCGCGCCGCATGGCGGTGCGGGCGGCCCTGCTCATGAGCCGCCCCACCACCCGATCAAACAGCGACTGAGATTGCGGCCACCCGCGCCTGTCCGCCGGACGACCGGCGGCGGCGTGCGGGCCTACTGGTCGTCATCGTCGTCGTTGACCTCGACGAGATCGCTGGTGTCGTCATCGTCCTCATCGACGACGAGGTTGTCGTCGTCGACCTGCTCCCCGTCGTCCTCGATGTCGAGCGCGTCGTCATCCTCAGCGTTGCTGTCCGTGTCCTTCTCGGCCTCCTCGGCCTCGACCTCGTCCAGCGAGACGAGTTCGGGGCCCTCCGTCTCGTCCTCTTCGTCGCTCGGCGCCTCTTTGCGCGCGACGACGGGAGCGCTCCCCCTGGAATACGATGTCGCGGCAGCGATCGGCACGACCTCGCCCGAGTAGGGCGAGATCACGGGATTCTTGCCGAGATCGTAGAACTTCTTCCCCGTCGTCGGGCAGATACGCTTCGTGCCGAGGTCCGGACGCGCCACTGAGACTCTCCCTAAAGGCCGTGAGACGCTGGATCGCCAGCGAGCATGCGGTGATGTCTACCACAGTCAGCAGCCCGATGCCCCGCCTCTTCGCGCCGAGCGAGGCGTGTCTGAACGACAGAGGTGCCGACACGCGATCGGCAGAGGAGGCAGAGGGGGAGAGTGCGGCGGGGCCCGACCTCCGTGATGCCGCGCGATGTCGCGGACGCTGCGGTGACGCAGCGACCGCGATGTCCGCGATGCGGGTAGGACGTCATCCAAATAGGGGTGGTGCTCCGGAGCACGTCGCGCGGTGATGTGTGGTGCTTAATCGTGTCTCGCACCGTCATCGCCGATGGGATTTGTGCGGCGCAGGTGCTGGAGGGTCTCCACCATGTTGACTCGCACCGTCATAGGCCTCGTCGCCCCCGTCTGCCTCGCCGCCGCGTGGGCCACGCCGTCCCTGGCACAGCCGGCCGCCAATGGCGGGCCGAAGTTCCTCATCCACGGCAACTATTGCGGCCCCGGCAACAACGCGCCTCTGCCGCCTATCGACGCCCTCGACGCAGCCTGCGCACGCCACGACGCCTGCACGCCGGATATCGGACTTCCGACAAAGGCCTGTAACCTTCGGCTGGAACGCGAGGCAGCCGCGGTTGCTCGGGACCCGCGGCAGCCGGACAATGTGCGCTCCCTCGCCGGATTCGTCGCGTCGTTCGCGGCGTCGAACGCGTCGAGCCCGGCGCCGACGGTGCTCCCCGCGAGACTGGCGCGCTGAGAGCCCGACGGATCCGCCACCATCCGCCCGCGCGGGCGCAGGGCGCCGGCTCGAACCGGAAGCCGGCGGGATCGCCGGCCGCGGGGGGTCATCCCGCCTGCGCCGTCTGCCGCCCCCGGTCCCACGCGCGGGAATCCGGTGACGGCGATGGCGCGCGCGGAGCCCGCCGCGGCCGGGCGGGCCGCGTTGCGCGAGCGTGGGGGCCTACCGTCCGCTGGGCGCGGCGTAGCTGCCGGTAACGCCGTTACCCCGGCTGCTGCCGCCCGCAGAGCCGGGGGTCTTGTTCCGGACGAAGCTCGCACCCGGATAGCGCCGCTGGACCCGCGACATCGAGTGTCGCCGCACGTGATGGCGCCTCATCCGGACGTCGGTGAGCATGTCGGACGGCGACGAGAGGCCGGTCGCGGGGCCCGCGGGAACGGCCGAGGCGGGGACGGCCAGGACGCCGAGGCCGACACCTGCGAGCGCGGCGAGAACGAGAATGCGCATAGAGCTCCTCCATGCCTCGGCGGAGATCGATCGCCTCGGCATGGAGGGAAGACCTGAAGCACGCGTCTGGTTCAATGAGCGTGCCTTCGTGAGCGCAGTCTGCCGGGCGGCCGCGCGCCGGCGGCAGAGACAGCCTGGTCACGCGCGGTCACAGCTGCGCCGCCAGCGCGATTAATCCCGGACGCCGCGTGCGCAGCGGCACGTCGCTCCGAGACAATCGCCCCCATATCAGTGTCACGCAAGATGAAATGGGCCGTAAGTCTCGGACTGTACTGCGTAAAGGAGCAAGAATTAGCCTATGAAGACCCGTATCGCCGCTACCGTCACCGCTCTCATGCTCGCCGTAGCTCCGATCTCGTCCGCCATGGCCTACGATCGTCCTGCCTGGACTGGCTCCACGCCCTACGATGTCGAAACCACGGGCTCGTTCGGCGCCCCGTTCGGCGGCCGCTACGACCGCGACCCCTGGACCTGCCCGCAGAGCTCGGCCGCGGAGGGCAATGCCAACCAGCAGAACTTCCCGGTCAAGCAGTACGGCCAGACCGCCGGCGGCAACCGCTGCTGAGGTCGGGGGACACGATGCTGAAGGCCTTCTCCTACGCGATGATCGGCGCCTTCCTGGGCGGCCTCATGATGACCGTCGTCGGCTCGGCCGGCGTGCTGATGGGCCTGTGAACCCGGCAGGATGCCGGCGGCCACCCGGTAACGGACAACGAGACTGACGCGAGCGGCGGGGTGCGAGCCTCGCCGCTTTCGCGTGTCCTGCCGCTCGATCCGCCGATCCGACCTGCCCGCTCGCCAGCTTGTGGCGCGGACGAGAAACCGTGTCCCATGTAACGCGCGCGGTCACGCGCCGAAATCCACCTGTAACAGAAGCATTGCGTTATCGATCCGCGCGTCGAACGCGGGGCGCGCGCCGCTTCGCGCGGCAGCCCGATCGCGGCGCCACTGATGTTCCGGCAATCCCGACGAGGCGATTGCTGGAGCGCGGAGACGTGAGCGTCGGAGTTTTCTGCCCGATCCTCGATGGACCGAGATCATTCCGATCCGCTGCTACAGGTGAGACCTTCCAGATCATGAGCACTTCAGACGCCCTCGACCGGGCCGATTTCGCGCGGCGGGCGGGGGAGAACCAGGCCCGGCTGACCGCCGACCTGAAACCGGCCTACGACTTCGTCGTCTGCGGCGCGGGCGCCTCCGGGTCGGTCGTCGCGCGGCGGCTGGCGGAGAACCCCGAGGTGCAGGTGCTCCTGCTCGAGGCGGGCGGCTCGGACGACGCCGAGGCCGTGCTCGATCCCGCCCTCTGGCCGACCAATCTCGGCGGGGCGCGGGACTGGGGCTTTCGCGCGGAGCCGAATGCCCACCTGAACGGACGCACGCTCTCCATGGCGATGGGCAAGGGCCTCGGCGGCGGCTCCAGCGTCAACGTGATGGTCTGGGCGCGCGGCCACCGGTGCGACTGGGACGCCTTCGCCGCCGAGGCCGGCGACGCGGCCTGGGGCTACGAGAGCGTCCTCGACATCTACCGGCGCATCGAGAACTGGCGCGGCGCCCCCGATCCGGCGCATCGCGGAAGCGGCGGTCCGGTCTGGGTGCAGCCCGCCTCCGATCCCAGCCCCGTGGCCCACGCCCTGCTCGACGCCGCGCGGGACCTCGGCATCCCGACCTTCGACAACCCCAACGGGCGCATGATGGAGGGGCCCGGCGGCGCGGCGATCACCGACATGCTGGTCCGCGACGGCCGGCGCGTCTCGCTGTTCCGCGCCTACGTCCATCCCTGGCTCGACCGCCCCAACCTGACCGTCCTCACGGACGCGCTCGTCCGCCGCGTGACCTTCGACGGCCGCCGCGCCACGGGGGTCGAGTTCGTCCACGCGGGCGCGGTCCGGACGGTCGGCGCGCGTGCCGAGACGGTCCTGTCGATGGGGGCGATCCACACACCCAAGGTGCTGATGCTCTCGGGGATCGGCGACCGGGACGAGCTCGGGGCGCTCGGCATCCCGTCGGTGCAGCACCTGCCCGGCGTCGGACAGAACCTTCAGGACCACGTGTCCTTCGGCTGCACCTGGGAGTATGCCGACCCGATCGCGCCGCGGAACAGCGGCAGCGAGGCGACCCTGTACTGGACGAGTCGGCCCGGCCTCTCGGCGCCGGACCTGCTGTTCTGCCAGGTCGAGTTTCCGGTTCCGAGCGAGCAGACCGCGGCGCGCGGCGTTCCGGCCCACGGCTGGACGATGTTCGCCGGCCTCGCGCAGCCCGCCAGCCGCGGCCGCCTGCGGCTGCGGAGCGCCGACATGGCGACGCCGCCGGTCATCGAGGCGAACTTCCTGTCCCACCCGGCCGACGTGACGGCGGCCGCGGCCTGCGTCGATCTCTGCCGCGCCCTCGGCAACGCGCCGGCGTTCCGCCCGTACGTGCGCGCCGAGGCCATGCCGGGCCCGCTGTCCGGCGCGGCGATGGCGGACTACATCCGCGATGCCGCCGTCACCTACTGGCACCAGAGCTGCACCGCCCGGATGGGCCGCGACGCGCTGGCGGTCGTGGACGGCGCGCTCCGGGTCTACGGCATCGACGGCCTGCGGGTCGCCGACGCGTCGATCCTGCCCCGCGTGACCACCGGCAACACCCAGGCGCCGTGCGCGGTGATCGGCGAACGGGCCGCCGAGATGCTGAAGCGGGCGAACGGCCTGTAACGCCCGTCGCCGCAGCGAGCACGATCGGCGGACCGGAGGGCTCGCTCAGGACGCCCCGTCGCGCGGACATCGCACCGGCCGAGCCGGGCGTCGATCCCGTCCCCGGAACCGCGACGCACAGCGCGTCGCGGACGGCCCGATCAGGCCGCGTGTGACGGCCGGAAGCGCTGAGGTCCCCTGAGCCGCTGTCGAGGAGCGCCCGGGTGGGTGATCCACGGGCTCACGGCCGGGAAAGACACCGCGGATCCTTGCCCGGCCTCTTTCCGAGGATGCCGGGCCGTCCTGTTCGGGTGCCGCGACGCGTCGTGGCGATCATCACTTCGGCGGTCGCGGATGGCTATCGACACGATTGAACACACGCTGCGCGCGATGGGAAACGCGGCGCGAGGCCTGGCCGCGATCGGTGCGGCCCTGCGATTGCGGCAAGACGCGAAGGAAGGCGCGCGGGAAAGCGCGAGGGCGGTCGATCCCGAGGTGGCGCGCCGACTGCGCGACGTGGTCGCCGCCGTCATCCCGGGCGGCCTCGGTGAGCTCGAACCCGAGCAGGTGTCCGCGCTCCTGGCATCCGTCACCCACGCGCTCGAGGAGGCGCGGGATCTGCTGGATCACCCGGAGCGGCCGCCGGTCTGGCAGGTTCGCGATCCCGCGATGTTGCAGGCTCAAGGCCAGGCGTCGCGCAGCGTCGTGCGGCGCCTCGCGGCCTTGTCGACCGAGCGCCCGTCGCTCGCGGCCGCACTCACCGGGCGCTTCCTGGATGTCGGCACCGGCGTGGGCGGCATCGCGCTGGAGGCCGCGGCACACTGGCCCTCGCTGCGGGTCGTCGGCCTGGACATCTGGGAGCCGGCCCTGGCGCTGGCGCGCGCGAACGTGGCGGCGAGCCCCTTTCACGGCCGTATCGAACTCCGTCTGCAGGATGTGACGCGGTTCGACGATTCGGCAGGCTACTCGCTGACGTGGCTTCCGGCACCCTTCCTCTCCCGGGACGCGGCCCGAACAGCGCTCGATCGGCTCACGGCTGCGCTCGAGCCGCGGGGGTATCTTGTGGTCGGACTCTACGCTCCGCCGGCGGATCCCGCGGCCGCCGCGCTCGCTGCCCTGCGGCTGGCCCGCAGCGGCGGACATCTGTGGGAAGGCGCGGACATGGAGGCTGAACTCCGCGCACGCGCCTTCACCGCGGTCGAGACTTTCGCGGGCCAGCCGGTCACGCTCGTGATGGGACAGCGCCCGTAGAGCGGTCGCACGCGCGGGGCCGACGCGGCCGACGTGGCGGCCGACGTCGCGGCCAACGGCGCGGGCCGCCTGCCCGCCGCGGCGTCGGAGTTCGCGGTCGTCCCGACCGGTCGAGGTTCGGTCGAAGCGCGCACCCGAGCCCCCGCGAGGGATCCCCGTCGAGCCCCGCGTCCGGGCTTCTGTGACCGGGATCACAGCGGCCGGCCATCGGTCGGCGGCAGAGTGCCTTCACCCCAACAGGGAGACGCACGATGAAGATGATCTCGACGAAGTTGTTGATGGTGGCGGGTCTCGCGGCCGCGACATTGGCCGGTGGTGCCGCCAGTGCCGACGCCCGCGGGTTTGGCCGTGGCGGTTTCGGACACGGAGGCTTCGGCCATCACGGAGGCTTCGGCCATCGCGGGTTCGGGCACGGAGGCTTCAGGCACGGCGGGTTCGGTCACCATCGCCATTTCTACCACCGTGGATTCCGTCGGCGCTTCGGCGGGTTCAGCTGGGGCCATCCCGCGAACAGCTCCTTCCTCGGCCCGAACTTCGGCGATTGCCGCGCGATCTACAATCCTGTCTTCTTCGGCCATGAGCGCGTGTGCGGCTAGCTGAGCGACCATCTTCGACGGATCGCGTTTCCGTCACGCGATCGGCCGCCGCTGCACGCGCGGCGGCGGCCGGCTGACCGACGCCATCCCGCAACCCCTCGCTCCGACGACGGGATCCGTGACGGCGACCCCAGCCCCATCCGTCCCGGGGATGCCGCCCGACTCTCGTGATCCGAGCCGCATCGGCCGCGGATCGAGCGACAGCTCGTAACGGCCGCGAATTCGGACCTCACGTGCCGCCCTCGCTTGAGGGCGGCACGTGGGCGTGGTGAGGGTTGTCTCACCGAGGATGGTATCGGTGACGCGATCCGGGCGCGTCACGGCGCCCTGGCGCTGCGCCGAGGAGCAGGGCGATGGCGGTGGGGACATCGATGGGTGCAGGTCAGGAACGCGAACCGGCGACACGCCGCGCGGCCCCGGATTTCTACGACAGCCTGCCCCGGTTCACCGCCTTCTCCAGCCTCATGGATCCAGGCCTCTACCGGCCCCTGCCCGCGGATTGGTGGCTCGGCGTGGCCGATGTCGTCGGCTCCCGGCAGCAGATCGGGCTTGGCCGCTACAAGGCGGTGAATGCGGCCGGCGCAGCCATCATCACGGCGGTCTCCAACGCACTCGGCCGGCGCGAATTCCCCTTCGTCTTCGGCGGCGACGGGGCCAGTTTCGCCGTCGCCCCGGACGACGCGGACGCCGCGAGAGACGCGCTGGCGGCGACGGCCAGCTGGGTCCGCGAGGCGCTGCAACTGGAGCTGCGCACCGCTCTCGTGCCGGTCTCGGCCGTGCGCGATCGCGCGCTCGACGTGCGCGTGGCGCGCTACGCGCCCAGCGCCCACGTTTCCTATGCCATGTTCAGCGGAGGTGGGCTGCCCTGGGCAGAGGCGGCCATGAAGGCCGGCGACCACGCTATCGCACCGGCCGAGGCCGGCACCCAGCCCGACCTGACCGGCCTCTCCTGCCGCTGGCAGGAGATCCGTCCCCGGCACGAGCTGATGCTCTCGCTCATGCTCGTGCCCCAGCACAGCGGCGACGCGCCGGCCTTCCGGCAACTCGTGCAGGAGCTCCTGCAGAGGCTGGAGATCAGCGGCGAGGTCGCGCGCCCGATGCAGGACGCGGGACCGGAGATGCGCGGACCGTGGGCGGGACTGGACCTCGAACTGCGCGCGATGCCGGGCTCTCGCAGGAGCCGCTTCTGGGCCAAGCTCCGCCTCGCGGCGCGATCGATACCGGAATACCTGATCTACCGCACAGGCGCGCGGGTCGGCGCGTTCGATCCCGCCGTTCTGCGGCGCGAGATCGTGGGCAACACAGATTTCCGCAAGTACGATGACGCGCTGCGGATGACGCTGGATTGCACCCGCGCCTTCGCCGATCGCCTCGAGGCGGAGCTCGCCGGCGCGGAGGCGCAGGGGATCTGCCATTTCGGCCTGCAGCGCCAGGCGGCTGCGCAGTTGACCTGCATCAGCCCTCCGGTCCCCGGCAGCGGACACATGCATTTCATCGACGGTGCCGGTGGCGGCTATGCCGCGGCGGCCGCGAATCTGAAGGGTCGCGCGGCCGATGGCGGTGCCTCGGCTCAGACCCGCCCGTGACGCGGCTCGGGACCGTGCCCGCTGCGGGACGGGGCGCGGGCGCGCGATGACGCGATCGGCAGGACGGTTACCGGCCCGGGATCCCCGCTGGGTGGCCGGGATGGGCCCTGTGCCGGATGTCCGCTCCGAGGCGGTGCGGTCGGCTCTGCGCCCGGGACGAAGCCGGATCGACTCCTTGCGCGATCGTCCGTGTCGAGCCAGCCGCGGTAATGCACCACCAGCCCGACGCGTGGCAGGGCGATCGAGACGTCGAAGCGGAACAACCCCGCCTCCTCCCACTCGCGGGCGGCGGTGCGGGGTGCGAGCGCCAGCGGCAGGGGCAGCCGCGCGACGGACCAGCCGCGCAGCACCATGCGCAGGCCGCCGCCCTCGGGCGCGAGGTCGAACCTGAAGCGGAGCGGACCGAACCGCTCCACGACGCAGCCGCGCTCTTCGGAGAACGCGCTCGTGAACCGGCGACCGGAGAACGCGCGCGTCCAGCGCTCCACCCCGCGCGTCTCGCTGAAACCGACGTGGAGATCGTGCGCGCCCGCGACCGGCAATCCGAGGAGCGCCGCGAGGCCGCGCGCGATGGGGTGGCGGCCCCGTCGCACGACGGCGCGGCCGTGCGCCCCCGCCTCGCGCAGCACGCCGTGCAGGGCCGCGACGCGCGGCGCGAGTTCGGCGAAGCGCGGACCCAGGACGCGCGCGTAGAGCGCATCGGCCTGTCCCGACTCCCGCACGTCGTGGCGGATCGACAGGCGCGCGAAGCTCGGCTCGAAATCGGACAGGTCGAGCGCGGTCCCGGCGTCGCGCGCCCCGGGCGCGATCGCACCGTCCAGGATCCGCTCGGCCAGGATCGCCGCCGGCAGCACCGGGATCTCCGGGCCATGACCGTCGGCCGCCAGGAGGGTCCAGCGCCGTTCGACGCGGCGCCCTGCGGCCGTGCCGAACATCCGGACGACCATGCCGGACCGATCCGAGCCCCAGCGCGCGGTCAGCCGCTGCGCCAGGAGAAGCCCGCGCGCGAGCCCCTGCAGGGAGGGGATCCAGCCCCAGCGCACCGGCCAGCTCGCGCACCAGAGGCCGATCGTCTGCACCGCGAGTTCGGTCCCGGCCCTGAAGGTGACCGCCGGCCGGCCCGGAAGCCGATCGGGCAGGAGATCGAGGTCCGGGACGTCCGCCAGGGCCAGCCAGCGGCGGCCGAGGGACGCGCCGTCGGACAGGGCGAAGCGCTCGCGCCGCAACGCCTGCCAGCCGACAGCCGCCGACCAGCGCTGTCCGCGCCAGAGCCGGATCGGCCGGCCCACGTAGCTCAGGATGGCCGCGGCGACCGACGTCCCGGCGGTCGCGCGGTTCGAGGCGCTGATCGCGATCTCCACGGCGGTGACCGCCTCCATCCCCTGCGCCAGGCGCCGGGCGACGGCACCGGACAGGGCGGGGACGCTCGATGCACCGGAGAGGATCGCGACGCCGGCCGCGCGTGCGGCGGCGTCGAGCTGGCCGATGCCGGTCACGAACGCCCGGCCGTCCGCGAGATCGAGGTACGGGATCGCCGCGGCGATACAGGCCCGGGGCAGGTCGTAGCCGCTGCCCTGGAAGGGGCCGGCCGCATCGATCACGAGGTCGGGACGGACACGTTCCAGCAGGGGCGCGACGGCACCGTTGCGGTCGGCCTGAAGGGGACGGCACGGGGGATGGGCCGCGCAGAACGCCTCGGCGCGCGCCAGGCGGCGGCCGGCGACGACCACGTCGTGACCGGCCGCCGCGAGCCGCCGCGACAGGCGAGCCCCGAAGCCGCCGTACCCGCCGAAGACCAGGATCGTGCTCACGCCGCCTCTCCCTGCCCCGCCGGCTCGGCGTCCTGGAAGACCGCTTCCTGGTGGATCAGCCGCCCGAACCAGGGGTGGGCGATGTCGAGGATGAAGCGGAAGGCGCCCGGCGCCGCGTCCCCGCCGGCATCGGCGTGGGTGACGGTGAGCGCGCCGGGGGTGAGCCAGCCCGGCAGGTGCAGGCGGCGCCCGAGGCAGGCGATGAAGTAGCGGTGGCTGCGAAACGTCAGCGCCCCGTCCTCGACCGCCACCGTGAGGCTCATGCCGACGCCGGCGCCGACATGCTCCTCCAGGCCGGTGGGACCGGCGAAGCGCTTGGCCGAGTGGATCACCTGCGGGAAGCCGGAGGCGCGGGCGTACAGCCGCGTCCAGACCTGACCGCCGCCATCCGGGTCCTCGGTGACGGTGACGACGCCGGCGCGGCCGGTCTGGCGTTCCAGAGGCAGCGGGCCGCCGACCAGCCGCGTCGCCTGCGCGACGAGCCAGCCGAAGCGGCTGACGTCCATCGCGACGACGTGGCCGACATAGACCGCGCTCGCCCCCTGCGCGAGCCGCTTCCCGAAGCGGCGGCGCACGGCCGGCGACAGGCTCGCCCACGCGCGTTCCGGGATCAGGGTCCGGAAGCGCAGGTCCAGCAGGTCGCCCGGCTCGGTGAGCGACCGGGCGGGGGAGAACGCGCGGGACGGCCCCGCATCGGCTCGACGGACATGTCCCATCGCGGTCACCTGGGCCCCTCGATCGGTCCGGCTCTCCGAGGACGACCCTCGGATCGTCACTCAGCCTTGGCCGGCAGGAACTTCACGATCCGGCCGCCCAGCCGGATGAGCTTGGCCAGCGTGCCCCGGGGCACGTTGAGCATCTGGCCGTACCAGCGCTCCATCGACTCGGTGAAGTCGAGCATCGCGCGCAGGCGCCGCTTGGCGACCGCCCCGAGCGCCGGGTCCGCGTCCGCTTCGGCGACGCAGGCGCGCAAGGCCGCGATGGCGGGATCGATCTCGCGCTCCTTGCGGCCGGCGGCGATGCGCGTGACCATCTCCCAGAGGTCGGTCTCGGCGGCGAAGTGGTCGCGGCGCTCGCCCATCACCGGCACGCGGCGGATCAGGTTCCAGCCGAGCAGCTCGCGCAGGGAATTCGAGACGTTCGACCGCGCGATGCCGAGCATGCCGGCGATGTCCTCGGCGGCGAGAGGGCGCTCGGAGAGGTAGAGGAGCGCGTGGATCTGCGCGACCGAGCGGTTGACGCCCCACTGGCCGCCCAGATCGCCCCAGTGCAGCACGAAGCGCTCGACCGCGGCCGGCAGGGGACTCGGTATGTCTGTTATTTCTGTCATGACAGAAATAACAGACCAGAACGAACACGCTGTCAAGCGGCCGGGATCGCGGGCTGTCGACGCTCGGCCGGGTCCCGGTCGCGCCGCCAGGGCGGGACCGGGCATTCCGTCCCGCGCCTGACCGGGAACGGCGCCCGCGTCAGGCGCGGGGTGATGCACCTCCATCGGGGCGGGTCGGGACCACCCCGGTCTCCGGTCCCGCCGCGGGCGGCTACTGGCCGTGCCGCTTCAGCCACGCCTCCATGTCGGAGATCTCCTTCTCCTGATCGTCGATGATCTTCTGCGCCATCGCCTTGGTGGCCGGATCCTTGGCGTGCTTCAGCGCGACCTTGGCCATGGCGACCGCGCCCCTGTGGTGCGGGATCATGTGCCTGCGGAAGTCGACGTCGGCATCGCCGGTGTAGGGGACGTCCATGTCCTTCATCATCGCCGTGTCGGCGGCCTTGAACGCCTTGGTCGAGGCATCGTCCTTCGGGTTGGGCTTCATCGAGCCCATGTCCTTGCCGGACATGGAGCCGTGGTCGTGCATGCCCTGCGCCAGGGCCGCCCCGGCCAGCCCGGTCGACAGCAGTGCGGCGGCGAGAAGGGTGCGGAGGTGCGTCATGGATCGTTCTCTCCCGGTGGGGTCAGTTGAACTTGCCGCTGGCGGTCGCGCCGTCCGGGCCGGTGAGCTGCACCGCGCCCTTGGGGCTCGCGCCGAGCGCGGTCGCGGCCTTGCCGGTCATGCGGTTGCCGTCGGCGGGCTCGAGCGGCACGCGGGTCGGCTTGCCGCCGACGACGAGGATGGCGGTGCCCTTGAAGCCGGCGGCCGGGACCGGCTTCTGGCCCTCGTCGGACAGGAACACGTCGACGGCCTCGCCCTTGGCGACGAGCTCGACGTGGAACCTGCCGGCATCCGTCACACGGCCGCCGTGCTGGCCGGCGGTCTCGTGGGCGCAGACGGCGGACGCGGCGAGGAGGACGGCGATCAGGGCCAGTCTCGGTAGGATCATCCCGGTTCTCCTGGGTTATGCGGGTCAGTTGGGTTGTGCGGGTCAGTAGGCCTCGGCCGGGCGCGGGCGCGCGCCGTCCGGGGATGGGTGGGCCGGCGTGTCGGCGTGGAGGGCGCGCAGCCGCTCCAGGGGCGCGCGGCCGAAGCGCAGGAACAGGACGGGGGTCAGGACGGTGTCGAGCAGCGTCGCGCTGACGAGGCCGCCGAAGATCGTCACCGCCACCGGGTGCAGGATCTCCTTGCCCGGGCTCGCCGGGTGGTAGAGCAGCGGCACCAGCGCGACGCCGGCGGCGAGCGCGGTCATCAGCACCGGGGTGAGCCGCTCCAGGCTGCCGCGCACCACGAGGTCGGGCCCGAACGGCACGCCCTCGTGCAGCGACAGGTTCAGGTAGTGGCTGATCTTCAGGATGCCGTTGCGCGCCGCGATGCCGGTCAGCGTGATGAAGCCGATCATCGACGCCACCGACAGCGGCTGCCCGGCCAGCCACAGGGCGACCACCGAGCCGATCAGCGCCAGAGGCACGTTGCCCATGATGATCAGGGCGAGCGCCGCCGACCTGTAGCGGCTGAACAGGATGGCGAAGACGAGCGCCAAGGACACCGCGGAGAGCACCGCGATGGTCCGGCTGGCCTCCTCCTGCGCCTGGAAGGTCCCCTCCAGGCTGGTGAAGAAGCCCGGTGGCAGCGGCTCTTTCGCCACCGCCTCGCGGATGGCCGCCACGACGGTGGCCATGTCGCGCCCGCCGTCGGTGTTGGCCTGCACCACGATGCGGCGCCGGGCGTTCTCGCGCAGGATCTGGTTCGGGCCGTCGGTCTCGCGGATGTCGGCCACCTGGCGCGCCGGCACCCAGCCCGAGGGCGTCTCCAGAAGGAGGTCGCCCAGGCCCGCGGTGGTCCGGCGGTCCTCGGACAGGCGCAGCACCACGTCGAAGCGGCGCACGCCGTCGACCACCGTCGAGACCACGCGCCCGTTCGAGAGGCGGCTGATCTGCTCGACCACGGCCGCGGGCTGCACCCCGTAGAGGGCCGCCCGCGTGTAGTCGACGCGGACCTCGAGCTGCGGGATGCGGACCTGGCGCTCGACCTGCAGGTCGGCGAGGCCGGGGATCGCCGCCATCCGGTCGCGCAGGGCGTTCGCGACCCGCCGCAGGGCGTCGAGATCCTCCCCGTACACCTTGAGCGCGATCTCGGCGCGCACGCCCGAGAGCATGTGGTCGAGCCGGTGCGAGATCGGCTGGCCGACGTTGACGGCGACCGGCAGGGCCGCGAGGCGCCCGCGGATGTCGGCGACCAGCGCCTCCTTCGGGCGCTCGGCACCCGCGTCGAGGGCCACCTCGATCTCGGAGGCATGGACGCCCTCGGCGTGCTCGTCGAGTTCGGCCCGCCCGGTGCGGCGGCCCACCGTCCTCACGCCCGGGATGTCGAGCAGCAGCTTCTCGGCGATCAGCCCGACCCGGTTGCTCTCGGCGAGCGAGATGCCCGGGTTGAAGGTCATGTTGACCGTGAATGAGCCCTCGTTGAACGGCGGCAGGAAGGCCCGCGGCAGGGTCCAGGCCGCGACGCCGGCGGCGACCACCGCGACCGCGACCGTGCCGACGAGCAGGCCCTGGTGCCGGAACGCGACCCGCAGCAGGGCGGCGTTGCCGCGTTTGAGCCGCTTCAGGAGTCGGCTGTCGTGCTCCTCCAGCGTCTTCAGGCCGGGCAGCAGCAGGGACGCCAGCACCGGGGTCAGGGTGATGGAGGTGAGCAGGCTCGCCAGGATGGAGATGATGTAGGCCTCGCCCAGCGGGGCGAAGAGGCGACCCTCGATGCCCGACAGGGCGAAGAGCGGCACGAACACCAAGATGATGATGAGCGTCGCGTAGACGATGCCCGAGCGGACCTCGTTCGAGGCCTCCACCACCACTTGGAGCACGCCTCTCGGGTTGCCCGCCCGCCGGTTGTCGCCGAGCCGTCGGTAGATGTTCTCCACGTCCACCACCGCGTCGTCGACGAGCTCGCCGATGGCGATGGCCAGCCCCCCGAGCGTCATCGTGTTGATGGACAGCCCGAACAGGTGGAACACCGCCGCGGTCGTCAGCACCGAGACCGGGATGGCGAGCAGCGAGATGGCCGTCGTCCGCACGTTCAGCAGGAAGGCGAACAGCACCACCGCCACCACCAGCACGGCCTCGACGAGGACGCGCGCGACGTTGCGGATCGAGGTCTCGATGAAGTCGGCCTGGCGGAACAGGATTCGGTCGGCCCTGATGCCGGACGGCAGGGTCGGTCCCATCTCCTTCAGGGCGGCCTCGATGCTGCGGGTGAGCCGCACCGTGTCGACGTCCGGCTGCTTCTCGACCGAGACGATGACCGCGGGTCGCGCCATGTAGCCGGCGTCGCCGCGCTTCACCTTCGCGGCGAACGAGACCTCGGCGACCTGCCTCAGGTGGACGGGCGCGTCGTTGACCGTCGCGACCACCAGGCTGCGCAGGTCGTCGAGGCTCATGGTCCGGCCGATGTTCCGGATCAGGTACTCGCGCGCGTTCTGGTCGGTGAAGCCGCCGCCGGCGTTGGTGCCGAACCGGGCGAGCGCCGCCTCGAGCTGCGCGTTCGTGACGGCGAGCGCGCGCATGGCGGCCGGGTTCGGGCTGACCCGGAACTGGCGCACCTCGCCGCCGATGGGGATGACCTGCGCGACGCCCGGGATGGTCAGCAGCCGCGGCCGGATCGTGAAGTCGGCGACCTCGCGCACCTGCATGGGGGTCGCGGTGTCGCCCGTGATCGCCACCAGCAGGATCTGGCCCATGATCGAGGAGATCGGGCCCATGACCGGGGTCACGCTCCGGGGCAGCTGGTCCTGCACCAGGGCGAGGCGCTCCGCGACCTGCTGCCGGTTCCGGTAGATGTCCGTGCCCCAGTCGAACTCGACGTAGGTGATGGACAATCCCACGCCCGAGACCGAGCGCACCCGGGTGACGCCCGGCAGCCCGTTCATCCGGGTCTCGATGGGGTAGGTGACGAGCTGCTCGACCTCCTGGGGCGCGTAGCCCTCGGCCTCCGTCATGATGGTGACGGTGGGCTTGTTGAGGTCGGGGAAGACGTCGACGGGCAGCTTGGTGGCGGTGAAGGCACCGTAGAGCACGAGCACCGCGGCGAGCGCGAGGACGAGCAGGCGGTTGCGGACCGATTGTCCGACGAGGACGGTGAACATCGGCGGATTCCTCAGCGGACCTGGTCGAGGAGTTCGGCGCCCTGC
Organism: Methylobacterium sp. 275MFSha3.1; assembly: GCF_900108435.1. Taxonomy (NCBI): domain Bacteria; kingdom Pseudomonadati; phylum Pseudomonadota; class Alphaproteobacteria; order Hyphomicrobiales; family Methylobacteriaceae; genus Methylobacterium; species Methylobacterium sp. 275MFSha3.1. The sequence goes on from NZ_FNWP01000017.1 coordinate 77,197, forward strand.
GTCACGACCCGCGTGCCGGGCCCGACCCCCTCCGCCACCAGCACCCGGCCGCCGTCGAGGGGCTCGACGCGGACCGGCCGCGCCTCGAAGCGCTCGGCGGTGGTGTGCTCGTAGACGACGTCCTGCCCGTTCCCCGCGCGCACGACCGCCGCGCGCGGCAGCGCCAGCCCGGCCTGCTCGGTGTCGGTCCCGGCGAGCACGGTGACGAACTGCCCGACCCGCAGGCCCGAGGCGTCGCCCTGGACGGCGAACTGCACCGGGATGGCCTGGTTGCGGTCGGCGAGGCCCGAACCCTGGTAGGCGAGCTTGAGGGTCCGGCCGTCGGCGAGCCGTGCCGTGGCGTCCTGCGCCGCCGCGAGGGCGTCGAAGCTCAGAGCCTCGACCCAGAGGCGGCCCGGGTCGACGACCTGGAAGACCATCTGCCCGGGGGTGGCCATCTGACCGGCCACCGCCGCGGCCTGCGCGACGACGCCGTCGACCGGCGCGACGAGCGGTTCCGGCTCACGCCTGATCCTGTCGAGGGCCGTCCGTCGGTCCTGCAGGCCCTTGAGCTCCGCCAGGGCGTCGTCGAGCTGGGTCTGGGCCACGGCGCCGGTCAGGGCGAGCCGCCTGTAGCGGTCGACCCGGCGCTCGACGATGGAGATCTGCTGGTCGAGATCCCCTTGCGTCTGGCGCATGTCGGAGACGTCGACGGCCTGGATCGGCGGTGTGACCGTGGCCAGGACCTCGCCCTTGCGCACCCGCGTGCCGAGGCGCGGGAACAGTCCCGAGGGCGGAGGCGACAGGCGACCGCCGACCGAGGACTGCACGACGCCGCTGGCGTTCGGGTCCGGGATGATGCGGCCGGGCAGCTCGACCGAGCGGTGGAAGCTGCCTTGCTCGGTCATCGTCGTGCGCAGGGCGAGCAGGCGCTGGGTGGGCTTCGGCACGAAGACGGATCCGTCGGGCAGGCGCTGCGCGAGATCCGACGCGGACGGCGCGGCCGGGCGCGTCCCGGTCAGCGCGGCCCCCCGCACGGGGGCTTCGCGGTCGTCGTCGCCGTGCGCGAAGGCGGCGGTACCCAGAACGAGGGTGATGCCGACGGCGATCAGCGCCGCCGTCGGGACGCCGCGGCGGCCCCGCGCGAGCGCGGTGACGAGGACGCCGAGCAGGAAGGCGACGGCGACCGCGCCGACCAGGATCGGGTCCCCGGCGCCGAGGCGCTGGCGGACGCCACGGGCGACCTCCGACACGCGCGCGAGCGCCGCCCGTGCCGCGGCCGGCTCGGCGGGAATTGCGGCGCCGGCATCGGCCGGCACGGTCACCGTGACCGGCAGCACGTCGACCGCATCGCCGGCGGTGACCGTCGCGACGAGGTCGTGCCGGCCGGGCCTCGACAGCCACGGGGTCGGCAGCGTGTAGCCGCCCCCGGGCGTGGCGCTGGCGGTCCTCGGGCCCTCGGGGGTCTCGACCTCGATCGTCGCGCCGGTCACCGGCTCGTTCGTCCGGAAGCGGTCGAGGAACAGGGTCAGGGTGCCGTCGCGCGGGATGGCGACCAGCTCGAAGGCGTCGGAGAAGGCCTCGCCGCGCGGGGCGATGGTCTTCGAGACGGGGGGCTGGGCGGCGCCGTGGTCGTGGCCCTCGTGGGCGCGGGCGGGCCCCGCCAGGACGGCGGCGAGCAGCGCCACCGCGCCGAGGGCGGCGGCAAGACGGGTCGACATGGAAACGGTATCCTCGCGATGGGGATGCCGGGCGCGGCCACGGGCGGGCGCACCTCGGGCGTCGCGCGCCTCGGGCGCGCCTCATCTCACGCGCGGGTTCGTGGGGGCTCGGGCAGGGCCTCGGGGCCGAGGCCGGTGCGGCCGGCGACGTCGCCCGGGACCAGCGTGACGGCGCCGAACAGGTCCGGCGACAGGCCAGGGGGCCCCCCGAGGACGCCGGTGGCGCAGCAGGCCATCGTCCCGCAGCAGCGGGTCTCGCGGCCCGGACGACAGCACCCGTCCTCGGTCGGCTCGACGCGCGCCGCCGCGACGGTGGCGCGGGCGACCTTGGACCATGCCGGCGCCGCCGACCGGGCGGCGGGCGTCACCGGCACGGACGCGGCGACCGGGGCGACCGCCCTCGGCTGCGCTGCGGCCGCGCGGTGGCCGTGGTGGGCATGGCCCTCGTGGGCCTGGGCGGCGGACGGCGCGACGTAGGCGACGATCGCGAGGATCATCGCCGCCATCAGGCGCAGGATCTGCCGGTCCGGGCTCATGGGTACGGGATTACACCGGTTCCGGCGGCGGGACCATGTCCGCGGCCGGGACGTGGACGCCGACGTGAGATTCCGGTCGCTGCGGCGTCCCCTGGGGCCGCCGCGAGCACGGGCTCGGCCGGGAAGCCGGCCGCGGTGACGCGCTTCGTCGCCAGGTCGACCTCTATGTCGACCTCGATCCGGGCGCCGGGCGCGACGGCCTGCACGGCGCGGGTCACGGACCCGGCGCAGCCGCCGCGCCCCGTCTTCCCGACCTCGAAGCGGACCATGTGGCTCTCCTCCCGACGGTGTCCGGACGAGATGGGGCTTCCCACCGTTGGAAGGTCAAGGCCCGAGATCTGCCCAGCTTCGCGCCCATCGAAGGCCGAGCCTCGTCCGGTGCCATCCCGCCCGGCCGGGATGGTATCCCGCGCGGTTCGTCCCGCGCCCGGCCTCGCCGGCCTCGAGCGGAGCGGATCAGTCCCGCGAGCGCCCCAGGGCCGCTCCGCCTGTTCGCGAGGACGTGACGGACGCGCTCCCGGCACGCCCGCCTGCGAACCGCGGAAACCGGTTGGGTCATCCTGGTGCGCCTGCTGGTAGGCCGGGTGGTAAGCTTGGTAATACGCCCGGCGGTGTTCTTCCCGGACGGCATCCGGACGCGGCTCGACCCCGAGGTGCCCGGTGCCGGTCGTTGGACGCCAGCCACGCCCGCCCCTTCGCGACACGCCCGGACCCAGGCCGCCCATGACCGACGCCTCATCGTCCGCTGAGCCCGGGCGGCCCGAGTCCGCATCCGCACGCGCGCCCGGTTCCGTGGGAGAGGTCTTCCGCGCCTTCCTCAAGCTCGGATTGACCGCGTTCGGCGGCCCCATCGCGCACCTGGGCTACTTCCGCGACGAACTGGTCACCCGGCGCCGATGGCTGGACGAGCGCGGCTATGCCGACCTGGTGGCGCTGTGTCAGTTCCTGCCCGGGCCCGCCTCCAGCCAGGTCGGGTTCTCGCTCGGCGTGCTCCGCGGCGGCGGCCTCCTGGGCGGGCTCGCCGCCTGGGCGGGGTTCACGCTGCCCTCGGCCCTGCTGCTCCTGGCCTTCGCCTACGGCGCCGCGGCCCTGTCGGGTCCGGTCGCCGACGGCGTGATCCACGGTCTCAAGCTCGTCGCCGTGGCGGTCGTCGCGCAGGCGGTCTGGGGAATGGCCCGCTCCCTGGCACCGGACCGGCCGCGCGCCGGCATCGCGGTGGCGGCCCTGTTCCTCACGGTGTTCGTCGCGGGCTCGGTCGGGCAGCTCGGCGCCATCGCCCTCGGTGCCCTCGCCGGGCTCGTCCTCTGCCGGGCGGCACCGCAGGCGCAGGCGGGGCACCTCGCGGTCCCAGTGTCCCGGCGGGCCGGCGCCGCGGCGCTGGTCGCCTTCGCCCTGCTCCTCGTCGTGCCCCATCTGCTCGTCGCCGGCCTGCCATCCCAGGGCCTGGCGCTGTTCGACGCCTTCTACCGCTCCGGCTCCCTGGTGTTCGGCGGCGGCCACGTGGTGCTGCCGCTGCTGCAGGCCGAGGTGGTCGCGCCGGGCTGGGTCGGCCCCGGCACCTTCCTCGCCGGGTACGGCGCCGCCCAGGCCGTGCCCGGCCCGCTGTTCACGTTCGCGGCCTACCTCGGCGCGGTCGCGGGGCCGTCGCCCCACGGCGTGGTCGGCGCGGCCATCGCGTTGGTCGCGATCTTCCTGCCGGGCGTGCTCCTGGTCTACGGCACGCTGCCCTACTGGGACGCGTTCCGGACGCGTCCGCTGGCCCAGGCTGCGATGCGCGGGACCAACGCGGCGGTGGTCGGAATCCTCGGTTCCGCGCTCTACGATCCCGTCTGGAGCAGCGCGGTCGGCAACCCCCGCGATTTCGCCGTGGCCGTGCTGGCGTTCGTGCTGCTGACGGTCGGTCGGGTGGCGCCGTGGATCGTCGTCGCGCTCACGGCCCTGGGCGGTGTCGCCCTCGCCTCGCTCTGACCGGAGCCGCCCTGACCCGATCGGCCCGCTCGACCCGGCCGACCTGAACCCGAGCGACTTGGACCCGACCAACTTGGACCCGTCCTGGCCGGTGCGACCGGGAGGATCGGCTTCGACCGAGGGAGCCGGACATGCGGCGCGGTCGGAAGACGAGCGCGGAACAGGTGGTGCTGACGCTGCGCCGGATCGCGGTGCGGAACGGAACTGCCCCGTCGCGGAGCTTCGCTTCGGCTGCGCGCCCAGACCGGCGGCATCGCCGGCGGCAGCGGCGTCGGCCCCGGCCGCGACGGGCGGGCCCTGTGGGCCTGGAATGCGTCACAGGGCCCGCCACCTTCGAGGCGCCTCGGCTACGGCTTGTTGGCGGGAGCCGGATTCGTCGTCGTGGCCGGAGGCGCAGGGTTCGCCGGCGCCGTGCCGGCGGGAGGCGGAGGCGGCGGGGGGGTCTCGGCCTTCTTCTCGTCCTTGCAGGCCGTGAGCGCGAGCAAGCCGACGAGCGGCAGCAGATAGCGAATTCGCATGAGCGTTCCTCCTGTCTGGGCGATGTAGGCCATGAGGAACGTCACCCGGCCGCTGTTCGATCCAGCGCGCCGCGAGCCCGGCCCCTCGGACGATGCCGATTCATCGCGGGTCGCGGCGAGGCACGGCCACCGGCCCGATCCCGCGGGCCGGCAGGTCGGAACGACGCGGAGCGGACATCGCGAGAGCCGGCCTCGGGTCGGGAAGAGGCGCGGCGGCAACGTCCGCGACCCTGGATCGCCGCGCGGAGGCGGACCGTCGCGAGACCACCCGCGTGCGTCACGCGCGCCGCCTCCGGTCGCAGCGGCATCCGGCAGCACGCCGCCTCACCGCTTTCGGCTATACTGCGCCGTGAAGCGCGTGCGGCGGCCTCCCATGGCGAGGACCCGGACGGCCTCGCGTCGATGTCGCTCCTGCCCGCCGCCCCATCCTGGAAGCGCTGCCGATGCCGAATCGAGTCCAGTCGGCCTTCCGCGCGGCCGCCGAGTTCGGCGTCGGCCTGGTGGCGGCCTGCAACCGGCTGCGGCTGCCCAGGGCGGCGAATCCCTTCGTCGTCGGTGTCCACGCGCCGATGCGCGCGGAGCTGACGCTGGAGAACCTGCCGGTCACCGGGACGATCCCGCCCGGCCTCGACGGCCTCTATCTCAAGATGGGGGCGAACCCCGTCCGCGCGGCGATGCGGGGCCACGACTGGTTCCTCGGCGACGGCATGGTGCACGGTCTCGCGCTCGAGGGCGGCAGGGCGCTGTGGTATCGCAACCGCTGGATCGGCTCGCGCACGGCCGCCGCGGCGCTCGAGCGGCCCGCGGCGCCCGGGCCGCGGCGGGGCGGCAACGACACCGTCAACACCAACGTCGTCGCGATCGGCGACCGGATCTTCGCGGTGGTGGAGGCCGGCAGCTTCCCGGTCGAACTCTCGCCCACCCTGGAGGCGCAGCGCTACAACCCGTTCGACGGGACGCTGGCCGGCTCCTTCAGCGGGCACCCGCACCGCGACCCGCTGACCGGCGAGACGCACGCCGTCGCGTATGACGGCCGCGTCTGGGACAGCGTGCGCCACGTCGTCCTCGCCCCGAGCGGGCGGGTCGTGCGCGATGTGCCGGTCGCGGTCGCGCACGGCCCCTGCATCCACGATTGCGCGATCACGGCGCGCTTCGTGATCGTGCTGGACCTGCCGGTCACGTTCTCGTTCCGGGCCCTGCTCGCCGGGTACCGCTTCCCGTTCCGCTGGAACCCCGGCCACGGGGCCCGTGTCGGCCTCCTCCCGCGTCAGGGCGACGGCGCCGACATCGTCTGGTGCGCCGTCGAGCCCTGCTTCGTGTTCCACACCGCCAACGCCTACGACGACGCGGACGGGCGGGTGATCCTCGATGTCGTCGCCTACGGGACGGTGTTCGCCTCGGCCGCCGGCGGGCTCGACGCGCCGGGCCGGCTCGAGCGCTGGATCATCGACCCGTCGACCGGTCGGGTCGAGCGGCGCGTGATCGACGCGGCGGCGCAGGAATTCCCCCGCATCGATGAGCGGCGCCTCGGGCAGCGCCACCGCTACGTCTACACGGTCAGCGTGCCGGCCGACGGCAACACGCAGCTCGCCGGTGCGACGCAGCTCTACAAGCACGACCTCGAGACGGGCGCGCGCCACGTGCACGATTTCGGTCCCGGTCACGTCCCGGGGGAGTTCGTCTTCGTGCCGGCGCGGACCGGGGCCGATGAGGACGAGGGCTGGCTCGTCGGGCTCGTGATCGACACCGCCGGCGACGTGACCGACTTCACCGTCCTCGACGCGCGGGCGTTCGACGCCCCTCCCCTCGCCCGGATCCGCCTCGGGCACCGGATCCCCCCGGGCTTCCACGGCAACTGGTTCCCGGCGCGCGCGCCGGCCTGAGAGACCGGGTGCGGTCCCGGTGACGGCCGCATCCGGACCGATCAGGCCGCGGCCGTCCAGCCAACCACCGCCGTCACGGGGTCGCCGGGACCTCCCGCGGGCTTGAGGACGCGCCGCTCGACGCGGGCGAAGCCGGCGCGCTGGAGGTACAGGCCGACGAGCTGGGCATGTCCCCCACCGTCGAGGGCACTCCAGATGGCCACGGCCTTGGTCGGGAAGCAGCGGTTCGAGAAGCTGATCACCGCCGGAGCGCCGGGGCGCAGCAGGCGCGCGACCTCGGACAGGACGGAAACGGGGCGCTGGAGATACTGGACCGAGACGCAGATCAGCGCGGCGTCGACGCAGGCCGTGTCGAGCGGCAGGCGCGGCTCGGCGTTGAGGTCCTGCACGAAATGCCGGGTCAGGCGCGGGTTGGCGGCGAGTTCGGCGGCGTTCAGGCCGTGACCGGTGACGCTGGCATACGCGACCTCGTCCGGCAGGTGGCTGACCCAGCTCGACATCAGGTCGAGGACGTCGCCACCCGCCGGCACGATCGCCCTGTAGAGGTCGGTGACCGCCGCCACCGCGGCGGCATCGATATGGGTCACGAAGCGCGGTTGCGCGTAGAAGGCGGGATCGGGATCGCGGTCGTGCTTGGCGAACGCCTCCGGGGGAAAGTCCGGCAGATCCTGGGTCATCGTAGCGCGCTTCCGGATCTGACGGCGCGCCGGCTCCCAGAACCGGCGCGCGAATCGTGGATTGCGTGCGCGTGTAGAGAGAGCCGGGACGCCCCGCGGCCAGGTGTTCACGTCGCCGCATCCGCGCCGTGGCGCGGACGGCAACACGGGTCGGAGCCGACATTGCCGCCGCTTGTCCGCCCCGCTGGCGCGGCCCTGCTCATCACGCGCGACCGGCCGTCGACACTGCCGGAGATCGGGCGGCCGAACGCGGGACCGCACGGGAACCGGCAAGCCGCTTCGTCCGAGCCGTTCACGGGAAACGCCCCGCGAAGTTTCAGGATAAATAATCGCCGCACAAATCGGCGTGAAACGCGCAATTTCTCAATGTACTTGTCATCGACACGTCGATGGCGTACAGATATGAAATCGATTTTTGGCCAGGTATCCGGCCGTATCGCCTCAACAGGGCGAGCGTTCTGCATCTCTCCCATTTTCGACATCCGGCGACCGGGCGCGTGTGATCCATGCGCCCGCCCTATCTATTTGCCTTCACTGACATGGAATACCTATGACCATCGGCACCGTTAAATGGTTCAACGACACCAAGGGCTTCGGCTTCATCCAGCCGGATGACGGCGGCAAGGACGTGTTCGTCCACATCTCGGCCGTCGAGCGCGCCGGCATGCAAGGCCTGAACGAGGGCCAGAAGGTCTCCTACGAGATGGAGACCGACCGGAGGACCGGCAAGCAGTCGGCCGGCAGCCTTCAGGCGGCCTGAGTCTCACGCGTCCACTCGTGACGCGCTTCGAAGCCGTTCCTACCGCGGAGCGGCTTCATCCATGTCTCGCCACCGGGGGCTGACGTCCGGTGCGCCCACGGAGAGTTCGTGAAGCCTTTGAAAACCGATCACCTCGTCGATCGTCTCGCGGAGACGGCCAGAGCGCGGCAGGCCACACTGGCCCGGTTCCGGGCACGCCCGGCGGCCGATGATCCGGTCGTCCTCGCTCGGCAAGCCGCGCGGCGCGCGGTCGTCCAGGCCCGGGACCTGCGGGCGACCGAACGGGAAGCCGTTCGTCTGGCCGCCGAGATCGAGCGTGAGGCTGAGGTCCAGGCCGCGCAGGCCCGCGCCGAGGCCGAGTCAGACCGTCTGGCCGCCGAGAAGGCGGAGCAGCAGGTTGCCCGCGCTGCCGAACAGAAGGCGGCACGCGACGCGCGATTCGCGGCCCGCAAGGCGCGTGCACGCCGCTAGCACGCCGCTAGGTCGAACCCAGCCCGCGCGCGCCATCACTCCGGAGGACGACCCATGTCTCACAAGTTCAAGATCGGCCAGCATGTCCGGCAGCTGGGGATCAGCTACGCTGGCAGTAAGAGCACCGTCGACGGCCTCTTCGAGGTGGTCCGCCTGACGCCGGACGATCGTTCCGGCGAGCCGACTTACCGCATCAAGTCCGCGAGCGGCGAGCGCGCCGTGCGGGAAGGCGAACTCACGCCCGCCTGAACCGTCTCGGGCGGTCGGGCCCGCGGGGGACGACGCGACGTCCCGTGACGCGCATCCGCCATGGTGCACCGGCCCGGCGGAAGGCGTCCGGATGGACCGAGATCGAGGCCTTTGCGATCCATGACGACGACGAAGGACATCCACCCGGCCGATGCGGCGATGATCGAACCCAATCAGACGGCCTTCATCCTCAAGGTGACGCGGCCCGACGACGCGGAGCTGTCGGGCCGATTGGTCATGTTCTACGCCGCGATTACCACCTCGGAGGACGAGGCGCTGGCCATCGTGCGCCGCGCGGTGAAAGCCGATGCGGAGGTCGAGCCGACGGGCGTCCGCCTCTCTCAGCAGACCGCCAGCGCACTCGATCTGGAAGCGGGCCTCGCGCGGGCGCTCTGACACGACGGCCCCCTGGCCCGGCCACACCGCGGGATCGCGCGGAGAAGCCGAAGTGCGACCCTCATAACTCACGAGGTCTTCCATCCGCGCCGATTCCCCGAGCCGATCTGCGGCCCCGACCGGGGTCACGGCCGCGTTGGACCTCCGGGCAGGACAGCGCGTTGTGGCAGGCGGCGGTGAGCGGAGGACGTCTGCCATGAACATCGAACGCTTCGCGGAAACCGAGACGACGCTCGCCGTCGCGGACCGCCTCTGGCGCGCCGAGATGCGTCGCGCCTTCGGACCCGATGCGGTCCTGCTCCACGGCTTCGGCGCGGAGCGTCAGGGCGCACCGGGCACGCGGTTGCGCACGGCCTTCGAGGCGAGACGGAGCGCGATCGCGGCGTGGCGGCACGCGCGGCGCCCGGCCGCCTGAGCCACCCGCCTGCGGGATCGGGCGCCGCTTGGCACGGCCCGTCGTCGAAGCGCCCGGCACGCGCCGCGAAGACGCCGTTCCTGGCGCGCAGCACCCGCCGCCCTCTCGGTCCGGCCCGATCGCGGAGCGGCATCCCGGACGGGGGACGCGAACAGCGGCCGCCGGCACGGTATGAGGGCGATGCGGCTCCGCGGGCTGTGCAGCGACCGACGGTTGCGCAGCCCCCTCGCCTCTCCGAGATCAGCACCATCGCCGCCGCACGACGGCAATCGAGGACAGACCGATCGCAAGCGAAGCACGAGCCCGCGGCGTCCCGAGCCGGGACGCCCCGCGCGTTCCCGAGCGCACCGTCCCCGGCCGGTCATGCGGTTCCTGCACGGTGTGCTGCCGTGCTCTGGCGATCCCTGCCCTCGACAAGCCGGCAGGGATCGTGTGCCGGCACAACACCGGAACGGGCTGCGGGATCTACAGCGAACGCCCGGAGGCCTGTGCCCGGTGGTACTGCCTCTGGCGCAAGATCGACGTCCTGCCCGACGCGCTCAGGCCCGATCGATCGGGCGTGATGTTCTCACTGGATATCCGCTCGCCCGCGGCCGATGTGGCGGATGCGGCCTGCATCGTCGGGCGTGCAGTCGAGGGCGTGCACGCCTTCGACCGGCCGGACGTGATCGAGGCGTTCGCCATGTTCGTGCGCGAGGGCTCCTGGCCCGTGTGGCAGGCGACCGAACACGACACGACCCTGGTGCATCCGGGTCCGCAGATTTCTCCGCCGTGACCGTCGGCTGTGCGGGCACGGCCGGGTGCCGGGACGCGCGACGACTCGGTGGGCGCGCGGCGTCCGGCCCCCGTCCCGGCATACCGCGGCTCCTAATTGTCTCCGAAGTCGTATATTTAAGATCAGGGCGCGACGCGATGTGCTATGTATCCGCACGGGCACGCATTCGCCGCCCGCTCAGGAGATTCCGATGACCATCGTCCGGTGGCTGATCTCCAGAACGATCCAGTTTTTTCTTGGCAGCGCGCAGGAGCGCAGGTCCGATGCGATCGCCAAGCGAAAGGAAGCCGGGACCTTCGAGGGGGCATCGGCGAGCAAGGGCCGGGATTTCGAAGCCAACTACGCCGCGGCAGCTCAGCTCCTCAGAACGCGGATCGATCGGGAATTCCCCGACGCCTACTACGCGCGGCTGAGTTCCGGGAGAAACAGCTCCTACGATTACGGGCAGGATCGCGCGCTGGCCATCGACACCATGTCGATCGCCATAGCGATGGCGTTGCGGAACGGCGCCACCGTTCCGCAGGCGGCCGCGGCCGGGGCGGCGAGTATCGGCATCTGACGGGAGGCGCGGGACATTCGTGCCTCGGAGGACCGGGTCGCGCTCCCGCGGTCGCTCGGCCAGCGGCGGCGCGTCACGCCGTCGTGGCACCGGCCATGTCGCGGGTCCGCTCGATCATCGCGAGGAGGACCGTGTGAAAGGCTTCCTGCTCGCGCGAGCGGGAGCCCGCCCGCGTCGCGCACGCGAGTTCGGCACGGAGCCCGTCGAGGGCCGCCGCGCGTCGCTCCGCACCGTCTTCACGCAGGACGAGTCGCAGCAGGATATCTTGGGCGGCCGCGAGATCGGCCGGGTCCGCCCGGACGATGAGCGCTCCCAGAGCCTCCAAGCACGTCTCACGATCAGTCATGCGCACATCCATCAGGGAGCGAGCGGCAGAGACGACGTCGGCATCAGGCCCTCGACGCGCAGCTTCAATCGAGTGGCCCTGATCGTCTCGATGGAGCGCCACGAAATATTCCGGGCCAGGCCCTCGGTTTCCAGATCCGTGAGCTGATCGATCAGCCGCCCGCTCTCGAGGAGGCCGGGTCGCTGCGCCATACGGACGACCAACCTGGTCAGCTTCCGCATCACCGGGCACGGCCGGGGTTGGCCGGGCTCTACCACGCGGCTTGGCCGTGACGCGCGAACATCGCGTCAGACCTTCCGGGGCGGCTTCGTGGCCGCCGCGACGGAGCCCTTGACGGAGGGCGCCGACGCGTTGGTCTTGGGCACAGACTTCTTCGGCTTCTTGGCTTCGCGATTTCCGCGCTTCTGTTCCGCTGCCATGATCTCGCTCCTGGATACGGTGACAGCCCCGACGACGTCGTCCTCACCGTTCGGGCGTCGGCTGGTCTGGAAGCAACCGGATCGCGGTCGCGACCGGGGTCTCGAACAGGCCGAAGACGGCAACGAGGCGGTCGCTTGCCCAGAGTTCGGCATGATGCCCCGCGATCAGACCCGCTGCCTGCCGCTTGGCGTCGCCGTCGTTGCGCGCTGTGATGACGCAAGTCGTGAGCACGCCACCGGTCGGGGCGAGCCGGTGGACCTGATAGGCGCGGCGCGCGTGTCGTGAGCGCGGCTTGGCGGGAAACGTGATGAGGTCTGCCACGCGCGCCTGTCCGTTGCAGGCGGGGGCATGGACCCTCAGCCACCGGAGCCTGGATCAACCGATCCGGTGATGGCAACACTCTGCGCTCTCACGGCCGACAAAGATAGCCCTGACCGGACGGGCGTCGCGCCCGGCGCGCGACGCGGCGGGCCCGCTCGAGACCTGCGCCCAGCGCCCGTTGGATGATCGGGACGGACGCGAGCGCGCCGACCGGTTGCGATCGAAGCGGTCTGTCCCGTGATCCGGCCGGGCCGATGCGGCCGACCGGCCGGCAACATTCAGGGTCTGGCACCGGCGGCGCGCGCGTGCTCCAGGAAGAAGCGGATCATCTCCTGGCTCGCGTCCGGTCCGCGCGGGTCGGTGAACGAGCCGGCCGGGCTGCCGCCCGACCACGCGTGCCCGGCTCCGTGCAGAACCCACTGCTCCACGATGGCGCGGCCGGACGCGTCCGAACGGACGGTGCGGGTGTAGTCCACCCCGTCCGGTGTCCGGCCCTGGGTCACCGCTGTGCGGAGTTCCGGGTCCGACGGCCCCTGAGCGGCCACGCGATCGCCGTTGGCCGCGTGCACCGTGCGGTCGCGGTCGCCGTGGAACACGATCAGCGGCACGGCGTGGCGTTGTCCCGTCGCGCGCGCGCCGTCCCCCTTCATGGCCGCGAAGGCCGAGGGCACGTCCCGGGCGGAGCCGCAGGCCAGGCCGGAATGGACGCCGATCGCCGCGAACAGGTCGGGGTAGGTCATCGCCAGGATCGCGGCGGCAGCCCCGCCCGCCGACAGGCCCGCCGCGTAGACCCGCCTGTCATCGGCCGAGAACTCCGCGATCACCTGCCGGACGATGCCGGCGATCAGGGCGGGCTCGCCGCCCTCCCGCTGCTGGTCGCCGGGCTCGTACCAGTTCCAGCACCGCTGCATGTTGGCCGAGCGCGGCTGCTCCGGATAGACCACCAGGACGCTGCGCGCCTCCGCGACCGCGTTCATCCGCGTGCCTGCGGCGAAGTCGTCCGGGTTCTGCGTGCAGCCGTGCAGCATCACCACGACGGGCAGGGCCTGGCCGGTGTAGCCGCTCGGTACGTAGACCTTGTAGTTTCGGGTCCCGGCCACGCCGGTGAACGTGCGGGCCTCGAAGCGTGCCCCCTCCGGAAGCCGGGGCGCGGCCGGCGTCGCGCCGTCCCGCCCGTCGCGATCCGTGCCGATGCCGGCCTTCGCCAGCGCCTCCTGGACGGTGCGCATCACGGTGCCGGCGATGTCGCCCGCGGATCCGGCGTGGGGATGCTGGCCCGGACGTTCTCCGGCCGTCTCCGGCGCGACCCAGGCTTCGCCGGGAGCGGAGGGCGCGACCATGTCGAGGATGTCGGCCGCGTCCGCGCTCGGCGCACCCGTCTCGGCGGCGCTCCGGGCCGCCCCCGACCACAGCCTGAAGGCTGCGGCCTGGCGCTCCTGAAGCCTGGCCATCGCCTCCGCGGCGCGGGCGGCACGGGCGGGGTCGACCTTCGGGAACGCGAAGCGCGTGAAGGCGGTCTTCGTGGCGTGATCCATGGGACGGGTCCTGGCTGAGCGGGAAGCGGGCGCGGCGGGGTCCGGCCGCGTCGGCGGGGAGAGGTGGCGGCGTCAGCTCGTCCGGTCGGCGAGCGCCGCCTTGACCGCGGGACTAGCCTGGAAGGCGCCGAGCACCTCGACCGAGGCGATGGCGGCGCGCGCCAGTTCGGGCGTGACGTCGAGGGCGATGCTGGCCAGCCCGAGCACCTGGATGTGCAGCGGCGCGCCCGCGTCGCGCGCCGCCTCGAGCGCCTGCTTCGTGTAGTGCGACAGGCCCAGGCTGAGCTGCTTCCGGCTAACCGATTGCCTGACGGCCTCGCCCTGGCGCTCGATCTGATTGCGCACGGCGGTGCGGATGAAATCGGCACGGTTGGCGTAGAAGCCGTCGCGCACCATCAGGTCGATATGGCCGAGGTCGACGAAACCGAGGTTGAGCGTGATCTTCTCGCTGTCAGGCAGCCTGGGTCGCAGATCGTGCACCTTGTCGGCCATGTGAACCATCCATACGCCATCCGGTTGGATGGTCTGTAGATGGTGCGCAGATACGGCGGCGCAAGGGTTGCCGGTGACGACTCCAATCCGAGGGGCCGATCGCGACGTCTTCGAGGATGCGCGGAACTGCCTCGAGGACAGGAACAGCGCCGCGTCGGATCGAACCGCGGCAGGGCGCGGCCCTGCCAGGTCTCGCCACGAGAAATCGATTCCGGACCCGGTCGGGTCGTCAGCTTTGAGGCCGGCGCGCGGTCGGTGCGGCCTCGTCCCATTCGCGATCCTGCTCCGCCAGCAGGGCGGCGCGACGGGCGGCCGCGCTCGCGGCGTCGCACGACGGTGCCGCCCGGGCCTCCTCCAGGGGACGCGAAGGCACCGGATCGGACGCGCGAGCGAGGCGGGTGAGTGCGGCGACGACGTGGTCCACGTCACCGGATGTCACGGCGCCTGTCCGGAGGAGCCCGAGACGCGAACACGTGGCGATGTCCGCACAGGATGCGTCCGCGAAGCGGAGCGCCGCGATCTGATCCGCCGCGAGGGGCAGGCATCCGGCCGGCAGCCCGCGCAGCCGGCCGAGCCGCCGCGCCCGCGTGGCCTCGGGTGTGTGCATCTCCCGCGCGCCCGGAAGCCAGCGCGCCAGCACGTCGAGGATGAAGTGCCGGACGCGCTCGACGCGGACGGGACCGAACTTCCTGATCGTGGCGATCGCGACCGGTGAAGACTGGGCCAGATGACCGAGATCCGGGAATCCGGCCTTCCGCAGGCGGGCGCGCAGGGACGCCGTCAGCAGGCCGCGCCCAAAGCCCTCGGCCGACAGACGCCGGATCGTGTCCGGGGACAGGTCGTCGAAGAGGGGAAGGCGGGCGCCGACCTCGGCCATGAGGCTGTCGGACCAGACGGCGCGGAGGGATCGGTCGGGCATCACCGCGGCCGATAGGGCACTTGCCGGGTGTCCGCAACGAACCGTCACCGCGGGCCCGACGGACGGGCGCCGAAACGGACCGTCGGACGCGGCATCGCTGGTCGCTCGCGACCGGCCCTGCCCCGCGCGTCGCCGCGGAAACCGTCCGATCAGACTACGATCTCACCGCGGTCAGTTCCTGGAGAGCGCAGTCGATCGCCCGGATGATCTGCTCGCTGGTTCGAACCACGGCAGCGTCTCGCGATAGAGCGACGACCGCTTGCTGCAACGCCCGAAACTGATCGAGCCGAATGGCCGGATCGAGACCGCGCGCGACGGCCGACTGTACGAGGCCGCGGACGAATTCACGCGCCAATTGCTCGTCGAACTCGTGCAAATTCTGGATCTCTGCCTCTCAACCGCGACACGTCTAACACCGTCCGGATGAGAAGGGATCCGCGCAGCAGCGAGTCGCCGAATCCGGCGCCTGGCCGCACGGCGTCATCGCGCGAGGGTGGCCTCCGCGATCCGGACGGCCGATTGCGCGTCCGCGGCGACGGCGTCCGCGCCGACGACACGGGCGCTGGCAGGCTCCCGCACGAAGAGCGGCCCGCCGACGATGACGCGCAGGTCCGGGTTGCACGACGCGGCGCGCAGTTTCGCCACGGACACCGCCATCACCGGCAGGAGGATGTCGCAGGACAGCGAGATGCCGACCAGATCGAACTGTTCGGCGCGGACCAAGCTGGCGGGGTCCTCGTCCGCTCCGTTGGTCAGGACCACGTCCCACCCCGCCTCGCGGAAGAAGCTCGCCACGAGCGCGAGGCTGAAGAGATGGGTCTCACCGGGACAGGGCATCAGCAGGACGCGGCGACCGTTCGCCGTCACGTCCACGCCCTCCAGATCCGCACACAGGGCGCGGGTCAGGTTCTGGAGGCGACCGAGCGCGAGCGCCACGTCGAGGAAGTCGGCGGCATCGTCTTCCCAGAGCTCGCCCAGATACCGCGCCGCGGGTGCGAACAGGTCGAGCAGCAGGGCATCCAGCGATAAGCCCTCTTCCAAGAGCGCGCGCACCCACTCGGCGTGCGGTTCGCCCTCCATCAGCGCTTGAGCGAGAGAGGCGACGCGCTCAGGCGTCGGTGATCGCGTTGTCGACGCGGGCGACGGCGGATCCGCCCGATGCGCGAGCGCCAGACGCGGCAGGATCTCGTCCTCGACGATCCGGGCGAGACCGGCCTGGATGATGGCCGAGTTGCGTTTGGCCGCTCCGTGAACGGACCAAGTCCGTCGGTCGACGCGGGCGCGCGCGACACCGATACCGGCCATTTCAGGCATTGGCTCCCCCGCCGACGCGGCACTATATGTTTTGTATCGGCACTAGGCAACTCGATTAGCGAACTATAATTCCGATCGCGGACGGATGATTGTGGCTACAGCCTGACGGAACACACGCGCGCCGCGACCGGTGCGGGCTGTACAGGTCGGTACCGGCACAGAACTGCCGCCTCGGATGACGGTTCCCGTCAATCCGGCACGGCGGACAGGGCGCTCCGGAGCGAACGATCTCTTCACCGAGAGAGCCGGTCGTTCCGCGCCGCGGCGATTGATCCAGGTGAGTGCCCGCGCGCCGCGTTTGTGCGAGCGTAGACGATTGTGGGCTCGGCGGCCGGTGACCGCGTGATGCGCGCTGCTATGTCCAGTCGGCGGAGAGCCCGATGCCGCGATATTTCATCGTCACATCCGATCACATCACGGTCAAGGACGACGAAGGCGTGCAACTTTCCGGTCGGGACGCGCTGCGCGACACCCTTCGCCGGCTGCTGACCGACATCCTGCGCGATGAGGGCTATCGCACCGAGGTGAACGCGTTCACCGCTCAAGCCTACGACGAAGCGGGCAAGCTCGTGATGAGCGCGAGCGCCAGCTTCTCGGCGACAGATGTGTAGGTTGCAGCCTGTCCGTCGCCGAGGCGCGCGGGCGCTCCGTGGCCGCGGAGGCAGATCGGGTTCTCGCTGATCGACGGTGCGGCGGGTACAAGATCAGGGATGACGGAAGGCCTGCCGCGCTCGGCTGGTTTCACCGGCGGTCACCCCGATTTCCTTGTCCTCGGCCGGGATCGCGGTCTCAACATTCCCGAGACGGAGCTTAGCCCAGGAAGATGGCGAGCAGTTCGCCGGGGACTGTCGCCGTGCGCGGACCGCCTGGAAGGGCCCGCGCCCGGCGGCAGGCACATCCGCGGAGTGCCTCAGTCGCGCGCCGCCTCGACGCTGGCGCGATCGACCACGGCGCGCAGCGCCTCACCGCCCTCCATGGCGAACCAGGCCCGCAACATGTCCGTCGTCTCCGGCGTGTCGCCGGGCCGCTCGCGGAACAGGTCGGCGCAGCGAGCCAGCTCGCGCGCCACGAAGATTTCCAGGAAGGCCGCACCGCGGGTTCTCGCGAGTTCGGCGAGAGCGTCCTCCAAGACGCGCCGCATCATCTCGCCGACCATGGCCGAGATGTAGACGGCCTCCGCGCTGCCCTGTTCGGGCTCGTTCAAGCAAGTCTCCGATCTGCCCGGACGCGACCCCGAACTGAACAACGGGCAGACGATAAAGGCGGGTCCCGAGGCCGAAGCCTCGGGTTCTGTTGCTAGGCGTACCCACGCCCCGGAAGATTACGCCGCGAGGCGCATCTCCATGCCGACGTTGTCGTTGGCATTTAGAGTTTTGGTCAGGTGCCCGGAACGAGGGTTGCCCGCGCCGAGCCGGTCGAGTCCTTACCGAAAGCCGCATCTTACCCTGCCGAGGCAGGGCAGAACTCGCGATCCCTTTACCGCCCAGTCGAACCTGTTTCACCCCCAGCAGAAGCACCCTGGCAGCGCGCGATCCGCAACGCCGGACGCTCGCCCTCGTCCCCGCGCGGTATCCGGGGCAAGATGCTTCTGGTGGAGGCGCCGGGTACCGCCCCCGGGTCCTGAAGCGTTATTACGAACCGGTCATCAACCTCGCAGCCACCGTAACCCATCCCGGCCCGCCGGTCCATCGCGTGCACGCAGCGATCCTGGCCGGACATCGGTGGCGCCGCGGCCGCCGCGTGCCCATATGCGTGCGATCCCTCCGCGCAATTCCGTGCTCTGGGCCACGAAGCGGAGGCCGAGATGGCACGCGAACTCAAGACCGGCAAAGCGCAGGGCGTCACGCCCGAGGACTTCAACGAGCGCGTGAAGCGGCTCCTCGCCGACAAGCCGGATCCCCGCAAGGCCGAACCGGCGCGGAAGAATTTCAAGGTCAACAAGCCGCTCGTGCGGAGCTGACAGACCGCTTCGGAGACGTTCGCCCGGCAGCGAACGTCTTCTCGGAACCCCGCGCGTGCTCGTGCAGGCATCGCAGGCATGGCAAGCTACGAGGCCGCAGCGCGAAGCGCCTCGGGATCCCTATATCTGCGCGATCAGTGGAACGGCTCAGGAGGAGCGACGATGGAAACCGAGAGGGCGGTGCTGGCCGGTGGTTGCTTCTGGGGCATGCAGGACCTCATCCGGCGCCAGGAGGGCGTCGTGTCGACCCGCGTCGGCTACACGGGCGGCGACGTGCCGAACGCGACCTACCGCAACCACGGCACCCATGCCGAGGCCATCGAGATCATCTACGACCCGGCGCGGACGAGTTTCCGGCGCATGCTGGAATTCTTCTTTCAGATCCACGACCCGACGACGCCGAACCGCCAGGGCAACGACAGGGGCCCGAGCTATCGTTCGGCCATCTTCTACACCGACGAGGGCCAGCGCCGCGTCGCCGAGGAGACCATCGCCGACGTCGACGCTTCCGGCCTGTGGCCGGGCAAGGTCGTGACCGAAGTGGCGCCGGCCGGCCCGTTCTGGGAGGCCGAGCCGGAGCATCAGGACTACCTGGAACGGCGTCCCGACGGGTATACCTGCCACTTCATCAGGCCCAACTGGGTGCTGCCCGCGCGCGCGCCCGCCACCCAGAGCGCGTAGGCTTATCGGCCCGAGGCCGCCGGACAGTCGGCGGTCTCGGGCCTCACGGTCGCGACGGTACCGCCGGGGGCCGCGGAGACGCGCCGGTCGTGACGCTGGCGGGCTCGCGGGCCGAGGCGCGTCCGACCGCTGCCGGACCGCCGCGTCGCGGACGCCATTCCGTCCGGCGGTGGTTGCGCGCGCTGCACCGCGCGAGCGACGAAGTCGCCGACGAGGCCCGGTGCGGTCAGCCCGCGAGTTCGGGCCTCGTCCGTCCGCCGAGATAGGCCGACCGGATCTCGTCGTTGGCCCAGAGGGCGTCGGGGGCGCCCTGCAGGACGAGCCGGCCCGTCTCCAGCACGTAGCCCCGATCGGCGACCGAGAGCCCCATCCGGGCGTTCTGCTCCACCAGCAGCACGGTGGTCCCGCGGCGCCGCACCTCGGCGATGATCGCGAACACCGCCTGGACGATCACGGGGGCCAAGCCGAGCGAGGGCTCGTCGAGGAGCAGGATGCGGGGCTTGGCCATCAGGCCGCGCGCGAGGGCCACCATCTGGAGCTGGCCGCCCGACAGCGTCCAGCCCAGGGCGTCGCCGAACCGGCGGATGTCCGGGAAGAGGTCGAACATCGCCTCGACCTCGTCGCGCAGCGCCCGCTTGCCGAGGCCGGCGCGGTTGGACGCGCCCAGCATGATGTTCTCGCGCACCGTGAGCCCCGGGAAGACCCGGCGCCCCTCCGGGACGTGGGCGACGCCGAGCCGCACGATCGCCTCGGGCTTCAGGCCCTCCAGCGGCCGCCCCTCCAGCAGGATCGTGCCGGCGGCGGGCCGCACCAGCCCGGAGATCGCCTTGAGGGTCGTCGACTTGCCGGCGCCGTTGGACCCCAGCAGCGTCACCACCTCCCCGGCTCCGACCGAGAAGGACAGGCCGCGCACCGCCTCGATCTCGCCGTAGCGGACGACCAGGTCGCGGATCTCGAGGAGTGGCGTGGCGGGCGTCGTCATCGCTGGGGTCAGGCCGGGGCGAGGTCGGTCTTGAGGCTCGCCGCCGGACCGGCGGCGGCGTCCTCGCCGAGATAGGCCTGGATCACCGCCGGCTCGCGCAGCACGGTCGCCGTGACGCCGTCGGCGATGCGGCGGCCGAAGTTCAGCACGGTGATGTGGCTCGCCACGTCGCTCACCAGCGTCATGTCGTGGTCGATGATCAGGATGGTCAGGCCCTTGGCGGCCATCCGGCGCAGGAGCACCGTGAGGGCATTCTTCTCGCTGGAATTGAGCCCCGCGGCGGGCTCGTCGAGGAGCAGCAGCACGGGGTTGCCGGCCAGCGCCCGCGCGATCTCGATCAGGCGCTGGTGGCCGTACGAGAAGCCGGAGATCGGCTCCTGCGCCCGCCCCTCCAGCCCCACGAAGGCCAGAGCCGCCCGGGCGCGGGCCTCTAGCCCCGCCCGGTCGCGCGCGCCGAGCGGGTTGTTGGGGCGCTCGGCGCCGATGACGACGTTCTCCAGGGCGCTCATGGAGCGGAACAGGCGGATGTTCTGGAAGGTGCGGCCGATCCCGGCCGCCGCCCGCCGGTGCGGGGACAGGCGCGTGACGTCCTGCCCCGCCAGCCGCACGGTGCCCCCCGTGGGGCTGTAGAGGCCGGACAGGACGTTCAGCGTCGTGGTCTTGCCGGACCCGTTCGGGCCGATCAGCGCGTGGATGCCGCCCCGCGCCACCGTGAAGCTCACCGCGTCCACGGCCTTGAGGCCGCCGAAGTGCTTGGACAGGTCCGACACCTCCAGCATCGGCGCGGCGGACGCCTCGCCCTGGCTCAGAATCAGTTCGGCGGCGGGCGGCGGGATCGGGCGGGCGCGGCGCAGGCGCCGGACCTGGTCGCCGAGGAAGCCCCAGATCCCGTCGGGCATGAACACCACGATCAGGATCACCGCGAGCCCGTAGATCGCGAGGTAGAGCCCGGGGATCTCCTTGAGGAAGCGGAGCCATTCCGGGATCAGGATCAGCAGGGCCGTGCCGATCACGGCGCCCACCGGCGAGCCGACGCCGCCGAGCAGCGCCATCGTCAGGAAGACGATCGACTCGGCGAAGGCGAACTGGTCCGGGCTGATATAGGTGAAGCTGCCGGCGAACAGCCCGCCGCCGAGCCCCGCCAGCAGCGCCCCGAGGGCGAAGGCCGCGACCTTGGTGCGGTAGATGTCGATGCCCGAGACCCCCGCCGCGAGCTCGTTGTCGCGCACCGCCCGCATGGCGCGCCCGAGCCGCGTCCGCGGCATGTGCCAGACGAGCCAGCCGACGACGGCCAGCACCAGCACGCACAGGGCGAGGTAGCTCTGCCCGTCCGCGAACAGGACCGGGCGGCGGATGTTCGGCACGCCGTCGGGCCCGTGCGTGACCGGGATCCAGTTGGTGAGGACCAGGGTGAGGATCTGCTGGAACGAGATCGTCACCATGGCGAGGTAGTGGCCGCCGAGCCGCAGCGTGGAGGCGCCGAGCGCGGCGCCCAGCACGACCGCGAGACCGAGGCCGGTGAGCAGGCAGATCCAGAAGTTCAGGCCCCCGTCGACCGTTCCGAGCCCGACCGCGTAGGCACCGATCCCGAAGAAGGCGGCCTGGGCGAGGTTGATCTGCCCGCACAGGCCGAGCACCACGGTGAGGCCGATCACCGCGATGGCGTAGGTCGCCGCCTGCATCAGGATGTTAAGGGCGTAGCCGCTGAGCGGCGTCGTGGCGGCCAGCGTCACCAGGGCGGCGGCCAGGACCGCGTAGGCGAGGCTCCCGAGGGGCAGGCGGCGGGGCGGGGGCGCGGGAGCCGCTGCGGCCGGGCCGGCGACGGTGGAGGGGCGACCGCTCATGCCTTCTCCGCCACGCGCTCGCCGAACAGGCCCTGCGGGCGCACGACCAGGAACACCACCAGCACCAGGAACGCGAAGGCGTCCTTGTAGGGGACCGAGATGTAGGCCGCCCCGAAGGTCTCGATGATGCCGAGCGCGAGGCCGCCGATGATCGCCCCGGTGACGTCGCCGAAGCCGCCGATGATCGTCGCCGCGAAGGCCTTGAGGGCGATCGTGGCCCCCATCTGGATCGACACGAACAGCACCGGCGCCACCAGGATGCCGGCGATGCCGCCGAGCACCGCGCTGTACACGAAGGTCAGCATGATCATGCCGGCCACCGGGATGCCCAGGAGGGCGGCCATCTCTTTGTCCTGGGACGTCGCCTGAAGCTTCTTGCCGACCAGAGTGTGCTCGAAGAACCAGTACTGGAACGCCACCAGGGCCGCCGTCACCGCGATGATCAGCAGGTACTGGCTGTCGAGGAAGACCGGCCCGAGCAGGAACCCTTGCGTCTCGAAGACGGGCGGGAGCACCTGGGGCTGCGGCCCGTAGAGGGCGAGCGTCGTGTTCGCCAGGAAGATCGAGGCGCCGATGGTCGAGATGATCACCGGCAGGTAGCTGCGGTGCCGCAGAGGGTAGTAGACGCCGAGATTGAACAGGGCGCCGAGCAGCGCCATCCCGCCGAGCGTCAGGAGGAGGGAGAGCCAGTAGGGCCACTGGAGGTCGACGGCGAAGACCACCATCAGGAAGGCCGCCACCATCGAGAACTCGCCCTGCGCGAAGTTCACCACGTTGGTGGCGCGGAAGATCAGCACGAAGCCGAGCGCCACCAGGGCGTAGACGGAGCCGATGCCGATCCCGGTGAAGAGGAGCTGCAGGATCAGGTCCATGCGGTCCGCACTCTCGCCTCCTTCTCCGGATGTCGTTCACGCACCCCGAACACGTCGGCCGGCTCACCCTTGGTAGAAGTCGATCCGCCGGTCGAAGACGATGTTGCCCTTGTCGTTGCGCACGACGTTGTAGCCGTGCAGGCCGTCGCCGTTCTTGTCGAAGTTGTAGGTTCCCTCGGCGCCCTCGTGGCCGCGCACCGCCAGGATCGCCTCGCGGACCGCCTGCGGGTCGGTCTTGCCCGCCGCGTTGATCGCCTTGGCCAGCACCGTGACCGCGTCGAAGGTCCAGGAGGACTGGTTGTCGGGCGCGATCTTCATCGCGGCCCGGTAGGCCTTGCCGTAGGCGCGCGCGGCGTCGCCCGACTCCTCGGCGTAGTCGGCCACGCCGTAGGTGCCGTAGAGGGACGGCCCGGCGAGCTTCAGGGCGGTGACGTTGGTGATCGAGGGCGAGCCGACCCAGGGCGCGGTGACGCCGAGCTGGCGCAGCTGCCGGGCGAAGATGCCGATGTCGTTCTCGAAGGTGAAGTACGAGCCGATCACGTCGGCGCCCGACTGACGGATCGCCAGCACGACCGGCGTGAAGTCCTGGCTCTGGTTGGTGTAGCCCTGGTCGAGGGCGACCGTGGCACCGCCCTTGGCGAGGCTCTCGGTCAGCGCCTTGGCGCCGCTGGTGCCGAAGGCGTCGGTGGAGTGGATGATCGCCCACTTCTTCTTGCCCAGCCCGTTGACGCCGTGCTCGGCGATCACCCGGGCCGAGAAGGTGTCGTTGGGGCGGAAGCGGAACAGCCAGGGATTGCCGAGCTGCGTCAGGACCGGGTCGGTGCCGCCGAAACAGACGGGTTTTCCCGTCTTCAGGATGTCGGGCGCCATCGCGTGGTTCTGGGTCGAGCGGATCGAGCCGAGGAAGCCGACGAGGTCGCCCTGCGACGCCAGTTTCGAGAAGGCGAAGACCGCGCCGGGATTGGTGGTCTGATCGTCCTCCGTGACGATCTCCAGGGGCTTGCCGAGCACGCCGCCGGCCTTGTTGACCGTCTCCAGGGCGATCTTGGCCCCGGCGAGCGCGTAGCGGCCGGCATCCGCGCCGGGCCCCGTCACCGGGAGCACCATGCCGATCCGGACGGTCGACCCGGCGCCCTGAGCGCAGGCCGAGCGGATCACCCCCGGCGCCAGGCCGCCCGCGACTGCGGATGCGGCCCCCGTCAAGAAAACGCGGCGCGTCGTCCTCATTGGCGTATCCGTCCCACCGCCGATGCTCAGGCCCGGCGTTGGCGACGATGGTCCCTATTCCGCGCGCCGATGTCTATCCTGCAAACCTTCGACGCTAAGCTTCGATGAGAAGAAGCTCTCGGATCGTCACTCGACCGCTTTCGCTGCGGTGCGGCGAAGGCGAAGACGATGACGACGAGGCTCCGCCCGCATTCATTCTGTCCTGACGCGCGCTCGGAACGCGAAGATCCGAACAGGCGCGATCCGGAATGTGTACTATCAGGCAGAGATCCGGCGTTCCTCTGCGGCGCCGGCGAGCGCAACAGGCGCTATAGGATCGGTGTACGCGCGGGAAGAGGCCTGACGCGACCGGCGCATTCGGCGAGGAGGCGCTTCCGTTTTCCAGCGAACCGTTGCACCGTCGAGCTTCCAGCACGGGGCATCGCGGCCTGAAGCGCGCGCGGCGTACGAGCGGGCGCGAGCCCGCCTCAACCGCGACCGGCCCCGTCATCCAGTCGCGAGGCCGAACCTCCCATGGCGCCCATCATCACGACGGTCGAGGATCTGCGGCGGGTCGCCAAGCGGCGGGTGCCGCGGATGTTCTACGATTACTGCGATTCCGGTTCGTGGACGGAGTCGACCTACCGCGCGAACGAGGCCGAGTTCGCCGGCATCAAGCTCCGCCAGCGCGTCGCGGTCGACATGACCGACCGTACCCTCGCCACGACGATGGCCGGTCAGGCCGTCGCGATGCCCGTCGCCCTGGCGCCGACGGGTCTCACGGGCATGCAGCACGCCGACGGCGAGATCCTGGCGGCACGGGCGGCGGAGGCGGCGGGGGTGCCGTTCACGCTGTCGACGATGAGCATCTGCAGCATCGAGGACGTCGCGGAGAACGTCAGCAAGCCGTTCTGGTTTCAGCTCTACTTCATGCGCGACCGCAGCTTCAACGACCGCCTCATCGACCGCGCGAAGGCGGCGGGCTGCTCGGCTCTGGTCCTGACGCTGGACCTCCAGATCCTCGGGCAGCGCCACAAAGACATCCGCAACGGCCTGTCGGCCCCGCCGCGGCTGACGCCGGGCACGGTCCTCGATCTCCTGACCAAGCCCCGCTGGTGCTGGTCGATGCTGCGCACGCAGCGCCGGACCTTCCGCAACATCGTGGGGCACGTGGACGGCGTGCGGGATACCCGCTCCATCTCGGCCTGGACGGCGGACCAGTTCGACCCGCGCCTGGACTGGGACGACGTGCGGCGGATCCGCGACCGGTGGCAGGGCCCCCTGATCCTGAAGGGCATCCTGGACGTCGAGGATGCCGAGAGGGCGACCGCGACCGGGGCCGACGCGCTCATCGTCTCGAACCATGGCGGGCGGCAGCTCGACGGCGCCCCCTCGTCCATCGCCGCGCTTCCCGGAATCGCGGACGCGGTCGGCCGGCGCGTCGAGGTGCTGATGGACGGCGGGATCCGCTCGGGCCAGGACGTGCTGAAGGCCGTCGCCCTGGGCGCGAAGGGCGTGTTCATCGGCCGCGCCTTCCTCTACGGGCTCGGCGCCTACGGCCAGGCCGGCGTCGCCCGCTCCCTGGAGATCATCCGCACGGAACTCGACATGACGATGGCCCTGTGCGGCCATCGCGACATCCGCGCCGTCGACCGGTCCATCCTCTGGACGCCCTCAGCGCAGGAGACCCGGGAGGATGCGCCGCCCGTGCGGCGCATCGGGCCCTGACGGCGGGCGACCACCGGTCCGATCCGGACCTTCACGGTGTCGCGGTTCCCGATCCGAATCCCTCGCGGATCGCGCGTCGCCGCGGCCGAGGCGTTCCAGCGCGGCACCGGGCCGGGGGCCTCGCGCCGCGCCCGAGCCACAACGACAACGGCGCAGCGACCCGTGGGGTCGCTGCGCCGTTGGATCGGGCCGCCGAGGGGGGAAAGACGGCCTGCCGAATTCAATATGCCAGAAGAGCCGTCCGGGAGGTGCGCCCGAGCACATCCAAAAGGATGTGGCGCGGCAGCGACAGAGATCGGCCATCACCTGTGGACAGCGCGAAGCGCCCTCGATCCGTCAAGGTTCAGGAGCGAGCGTGATGCCCTCACCACCGATCCGACCCAGCCATGTTCGCCAGCCCGCACGCCTTCGTCCTGCACCATCGCGAGCGCCTCGCCGTGCTCGTCTCCTCGGCCCTGTTCCTCGCGGGCGCGCTGCCGCTGTTCTGGGCCATCGGCTGACCGTTCAGGCCCGCCGCGCTGACCGAGCGTCCGGGCACGCTGTCCCGGCGCCCCGCATCGTGTCCGGCCTATCGACGCCTTCGAAGCAGGGTGCCGCTCCGCTCGGAAGGCGTCGCGGCCCGGGGAGGCTCAACGCGGCTTCGCCGATCCGCCCGGCGCCCAGCCGTGGGCCTGGATGGCCGTCGTCAGCTTGCCCTGCATCTCGGGCATCACCGACTGGATCCATTGCTGCATGCCCGCGAGCTGGATCTGAGCGAGCTGCGGCTGGGCCGCCGCGAGGCGCTTCCCGGCGGGGGTCGCGTAGAAGGCGGCGATGGCCTGCAACTCGTCCTTGTTCAGCACGGTGGCGAAACCGCGCGCCTGGATGTCGAGCAGCTCGTCGTAGTGCGCCGTGAGCGTCGGCATGACGACCTCCTGCACCAGCACCTGCGCCTTGTCGGGCTCCTTGATCCCGATCTGCTGCATCATGCCGATCATGGGGGCCGCCATCGAGCCGAGCGTCGCGGCGCGATCACCCTGCATCTGCGCGACGGTCTCCCGGGCAACCTTCAGCAGGGCCGGATCCGGCGCGGTCGTGGGCGCGGGCTTCGGGGCCGGTTGTGCCAGTGCCGCACCGATCGGGAAGGAGGTCAGGCACAAACCGACGACGAGGGCAGAGAAGCGCATGGCGGTCCCGTTCACGAGCGCCGCGCGGTCCACAAGGCCGCGCGGCCGGTCCGGGTAGCTACCACAGCTCCGAACAGGATCGATGACAGCGCCGGATCGCCCGGCACCGCGTCGCGCGCGGCGGGCCCTGAACTCGGGGTGCCGATCAGCACCGAGATCCGGCGGTCGCGGGCTCATGGTGTCCGCATCGAGGAATGGGAGGACACCATGCGTCAAACGTTTCTGCGGACCGGCGGTGCGGCCGCGCTGGTCGCTCTGGCACTCTGCGCCACCCCGCCGGCCGCTCAGGCGCGCGGCATCGGCGTCGGCGGCGCCGTGGCGCTGGGCATCCTCGGCGGCGTCGTGGCCGGCAGCGCCATCGCGTCCGCCAACAGCGGGTACTACCCGGGTCGCCCCGTCTACGCCGCGCCCGACCCGTACGGCGCCTGCCACTTCGAGCGCCGCGCGTACATCGACCCGTACGGGTACGAGCACGTTCGGCGGATCGAGGTCTGCGAGTAGGCCGAGCCCCGTCCCGGAGATCGCGGAACGGCGACCCGGCGTCGCCGCGCGCGGCCTCGCCCGCTAGGCCCGGCCTGATCGCAGGCGTGCGACCTCGCTCGGCCCGATCTCCAGGTAGAAGCGGATCGCATCGTCGACGAGTGCGTCGGGCGTGACACCCGCCGCCTTCGCGGCCCGAGCGACCTGGAGGCCGAGCGCGAGGTCGATCCGCAGGTCGGCGCCCCGGCTCGACGGCGCCGGTGCGGCGGTCGGGGCCGGTACGGGCGCGGCGCTGCTCCGCGACTCGAGCTTGCCGAGCTTCGCTTCGCGACGCCCCCTGTGGACGAGCGCGTCGGCGCGCTCGTTGAGGCGGTCGCCGGCATGCCCCCGGACCCAGGTCCACTTCACGTCGCGCGCCGCGTTCAGTTCGTCGAGGCGCTTCATGAGATCGACGTTCTTCACGTCACCGGTCGTCGAGCGCCAGCCCCGCGCCTTCCAGCCGCGCATCCACTCGGTCACCGACTTGACGACGTACTGGCTGTCGCACCGCATCTCGATCGCGGCCCCGGCGGGGAAATGCTCGAGGCCCTTGATCGCGGCCGTCAGTTCCATCCGGTTGTTGGTCGTGGTGCCGGGCTCCCCGCCGCACAGCTCGATCGTGCCGTCCGGGGCCGCGATGACGACGCCCCACCCCCCCGGCCCGGGGTTCGGGTCGCAACCGCCATCGGCATAAACGATCGTTCGCATCGTGGCGTCAGCCCTCTCGTACGAGTGGTCGGTGGACGGGCGCCATCGAGGCCCGACATCGGCCGACCGATGGTCGCCCCGGCCCGAGCCGGCATCGCCGGCGAGCGCGGCGGCACCTCTAGCACCGATCGCGCGCCGCGGCAGGGCCGGGTGAGGCGCGCGTCGGCGAGCGAGCGGTGTCCCGAAGGCCCCGCGCCGACGGGCGGGCCCGGTGCTGGCGACGAAGGCGCATTCGTGTGAAACGCGCCGCACGGACGGAGATCGATGTGCGCCGGAATGGCTGAGGATGGGATTGCCGATTCGGGCCGCGCCTGGCGTCGGCTCGCCGCGGCGACGGCGCTCGGCACGGTCGGGGGCGTCGGCATGTGGTCGGTCGTCGTCGTGCTGCCCGCGGTTCAGGCCGAGTTCGGGGTCGATCGGGCGGCGGCCGCCCTGCCCTATACCCTCACGATGGTCGGCTTCGCGGTCGGCGGCCTCCTGATGGGCCGGCTCGCGGACCGCATCGGCATCGTGCCCCCGCTGCTCCTCGGGACCGTCTGCCTGGCCCTCGGCTACGGGCTCAGCGCCCTCGCGACGAACCTCTGGCAGTTCGCCCTCGTGCACGGCGTGCTCGTCGGGGCGCTCGGCAGCTCGGTCGCCTTCGGACCGCTGATGGCCGACGTGTCGCGCTGGTTCTCGCGCCGGCGAGGGCTCGCCGTCGCGCTGTGCGCGTCCGGCAATTACCTCGCGGGCACGCTCTGGCCACCGGTGGTGGAGCGCGCGGTCCACGCGTACGGCTGGCGCGCGACGCAGGTCGGAATCGGCCTGTTCTGCCTCGTCGCCATGCTGCCCCTCGCGCTGGCGATGCGGGGCCGACCGCCACGGGCTTCGGCGACGCGCGCGGCCGGTCCGCAGGCCGTGACGACGCTGTCGCCCGCGGCGCTGCAGGGCCTCCTCGTCGTGGCCGGCACCGCGTGCTGCGTGGCGATGGCGATGCCGCAGGTCCACATCGTGGCGTACTGCAGCGATCTCGGGTACGGCGTCGCCCGCGGCGCGCAGATGCTGTCGCTGATGCTCGGTTTCGGCATCGTCAGCCGGGTCGCATCGGGCTTCGTCGCCGACCGGATCGGCGGTCTCGCGACGCTGCTGGCCGGTGCGCTGCTGCAGGCGGCGGCGCTCGCGCTCTACCTCGCGTTCGACGACCTGACCTCGCTCTACGTGATCTCGGCCCTGTTCGGCCTGTTCCAGGGCGGCATCGTGCCGGCCTACGCGATCATCGTGCGCGAGTACCTCCCGGCCGAGGAGGCCGGGGCGCGGATCGGTGCGGTGCTGATGGCGACGCTGGCCGGCATGGCGCTCGGCGGCTGGCTCACGGGGGCGATCTTCGACGCCACCGGCTCCTACCGTGCGGCGTTCGTCAACGGGCTGGCCTGGAACGCCGTCAACGTGGCGATCGTGCTGTGGCTGATCCACTGCCGTCGGGCGCGCACGAGTCCGGCCGCGCTCTGAGGGCTCCGGACCCGCCCCCGGGATCTCGGGCCGTCCCGCCGGTCGCGGCTCCGCGCGCGTCTCACGCATGCGCCTTCCCCGCGGGTCACGGCGCGGCCGATCCCGCCGCGGGCACGGGCAGCACGTCTGGCCGGAAGAACAGGCCCGCCTTCAGGCTGTCGCCGATGCGGTGCGCGCGCTCGATCAGGAGGGCGGCAGGTTCGGGCGGGAAATGGGCGGAGGCCGTCTCCCCGAACAGGTCGAGCCACCGCGCGAAGTGCTCGGGCTCGAGACGGCCCAGCGCGAGATGCTTGCCGAACGGGTTGCCCTTGTAGCGGCCTGACTTGAAGAGGACCGAGGACCAGAACGCCCGGACGGTCTCCATGTGCCGCGGCCAGTCCGGGTCGGGGATCGCGGCCGCGAAGACGGGTCCGATCAGCGCATCGCCGCGCACGCGCCCGTAGAAGGCATCGAGAAAGCGGGCGAGGCTGGCTTCGTCGAGCGCGACATCGGGCATGATCGTGAGATGCCGGCAGACCCCGCTCTCTTCAAGGGGGATCGGACGGCCTCCGGATCGGAGCCGGAGGGGACGGCGCGCGTCAGGCCTCGGCCGACGCCGGGCGCAGCCGCCATTGACGGCGGTATCACGCCATAATAAATGATGGTCATAATTATTTTGGGCGATCGGCTGCGACGGGACTCGGTGATGGACGCGCGATGGGTGATCGGGTTCGCCGGCTTGGCACTCGCGGCATGCTCGCCGGCCGAGACCGCCGTCACGCCGGAGCCGCCGCTGGTGCAGACCGTTGCGGTCGCGCCCGCCTCGGCGGCGGTGGCGCGCTACACCGGCGTGATCCGGGCGCGCACCGAGAGCAACCTCGGCTTCCGGGTCGGCGGCAAGATCTTCGAGCGCCTCGTCGACCCGGGCGACCACGTGCGCCTCGGCCAGCCCCTGATGCGGCTCGACCGGACCGACTTCACCCTGGCGCTCAACGCGGCCCGCGCCTCGGTCGAGGCGGCCCGCGCGCAGATGATCAAGGCCAGGGCCGACGAGGAGCGCAGCCGCAAGCTCGTCGGCGACGGGTGGACCTCCAAGCAGACCTACGACCAGAACAAGGCGGCCGCCGACGCGGCCATCGCCCAGTTCGCCAACGCCGAGGCGCAGGCGAGCCAGATCGCCAACCAGGCCGGCTATTCCGAGCTCCAGGCCGATGCCGACGGGGTCGTGATGGAGGTGCCGACCGAGCCGGGCCAAGTCGTCGCCGCCGGGCAGACGGTGGTGAAGCTCGCCCGCGACGGCGCGCGCGAGGCGGAGGTGTTCCTGCCGGAGGGGAGCCGGCAAGGCACGAAGGGCACGGCGTCGGCCACCCTCTACGCCGAGGGCGAGACGACCTACCCGGCCAAGCTCCGGGAATTGTCGGCCACGGCCGATCCGGCGACCCGCACCTACCGCGCCCGCTACATCCTGTCGGGCGGGGGCGAGACCGCGCCCCTCGGGGCGACCGTGACGCTCCAGCTGATCCCTGCCCAGGGGCAGGCGCGGGCTTCGGTGTCCGTGCCGCTGGGGGCCCTGTTCGACCAGGGCGGCGG
Source organism: Methylobacterium sp. 275MFSha3.1 (assembly GCF_900108435.1). NCBI lineage: Bacteria > Pseudomonadati > Pseudomonadota > Alphaproteobacteria > Hyphomicrobiales > Methylobacteriaceae > Methylobacterium > Methylobacterium sp. 275MFSha3.1. The sequence continues at coordinate 108,174 of NZ_FNWP01000017.1, forward strand.
CTCGGCCGTCTGGCGCTACGACGCCGAGACCCAGACCGTCGCGGCGCAGCCCGTCACCGTCGCGCGCCTGTCGGAGGAGACCGCGGAAGTCGCCTCGGGCCTGACGCCCGGTGACCGGATCGTCGCGCTCGGCGCCCATCTGCTGAGAGCGGGCGAGAAGGTCCGTCAGGCCGACGCCAGCGTCGTGGAGGCCGGTCGATGAACGCCTCCGGCTTCAATCTCTCGGCCCTGGCGGTGCGCGAGCGCGCCGTCACGCTGTTCCTCCTGCTCGCCGTCACCGCGGCCGGGATCTTCGCCTTCGAGAAGCTCGGGCGCGCCGAGGACCCGACCTTCACGGTCAAGACCATGGCGGTCTCGGCCGCCTGGCCCGGCGCGACCACCGACGAGATGCAGCGGCAGGTCGCCGACCCGCTGGAGAAGCGGCTGCAGGAACTCGTCTACTACGACCGCGTCGAGACGACCGTCCGCCCCGGCCTGATGCTGATGAAGGTCTTCTTCAAGGACAGCATGCCGCCGGCCCGGCTCCAGTCGGAATTCTACCAAGCGCGCAAGAAGCTCTCCGACCAGGCCTCCGGCCTGCCGCGCGGCGTGCTCGGGCCGCTCTTCAACGACGAGTTCTCGGACGTCTACTTCGCCCTCTACGCGCTCCAGGCGCAGGGGCTGCCGCACCGGCATCTCGTGCTCCGCGCGGAGGACCTGCGCCAGCGCCTGTTGCGCGTGCCCGGCGTCGAGAAGATCAACATCCTCGGCGAGCAGGCGCAGAAGATCTTCGTCGAGGTCTCCTACCAGCGCCTCGCGACCCTGGGCATCACCGGCCAGCAGCTCCTGGCGGCGCTCGCCAACCAGAACGACGTGACGCCGGCCGGCTTCGTCGAGGCCGACGGCCCGCGGGTCTACCTGCGCCTCGACGGCGCCATCGACGGCCTCGACGCGATCCGCGACCTGCCGGTGGCGGCCGGCGACCGCAGCCTCAAGCTCGGCGACATCGCCGAGGTGAAACGCGGCTACGAGGACCCGAAGACCTTCGCGATCCGCAACGACGGCGCGCCGGCCCTGGTGCTCGGCCTCGTGATGAAGCCGGGCTTCAATGGACTCAGCCTGGGCGAGGCGCTGAACGCCGAGGAGGTCGCGATCCATCGCGATCTCCCGACCGGCATCACCTTCACGAAGATCACCGACCAGGCGAGGGTGATCGACGACGCCATCCACGAGTTCATGGTGAAGTTCTTCACAGCGCTCTCGGTGGTGATCTTCGTCAGCCTCGTGGCGCTCGGCTTCCGGGTCGGCATCGTGGTGGCGCTGGCGGTGCCGCTCACCCTCTCGGCCGTGTTCGTGGTGATGATGATCACCGGCCGCGACTTCGACCGCATCACGCTCGGCGCGCTCATCATCTCACTGGGCCTCCTCGTCGACGACGCCATCATCGCCATCGAGATGATGGTGGTGCGCATGGAGGAGGGCGCCGACCGGGTCTCGGCGGCGACCCATGCCTGGAGCGCCACCGCCGCGCCGATGCTGACCGGCACGCTCGTCACCATCGCGGGCTTCCTGCCGGTGGGCTTCGCCGCCTCTACGGCGGGCGAGTATGCCGGCAACATCTTCTGGGTGGTGGCCTTCTCGCTGATCGTCTCGTGGGTCGTGGCCGTGACCTTCACGCCCTACCTCGGCGTCAAGCTCCTGCCGAATATCGAGACGGTCGAGGGCGGCCACGCCGCGATCTACGCCACGCGGAACTACCAGCGCCTGCGCCGGGTCGTGCGGCTCTCGGTCGACCACAAGTGGATGGCCGCAGGCATCACCGTGGCGCTGTTCGCCGCGGCCGTCGTCGGCATGGGCAAGGTCGAGAAGCAGTTCTTCCCGAACTCGGAGCGCTCAGAGCTCATCGTCGAGGTGACGCTGCCGACCGGGTCCGCCTTCGCGACCACCGAGGCCAGCGTCCGGAAGGTCGAGGCGGCCGTGCGCGCGCTGCCCGAGGCGGGCGAGATCACGAGCTATATCGGCCAGGGCATGCCGCGCTTCGTGCTCTCGTTCGACCCGGAGCTGCCGGACCCCGCCTTCGCGCAGATCGTCGTCCAGACCGCCGATTCCCACGCCCGCGACGTGCTGCGCGGCAAGGTGCGCAAGCTCGTGGACGACGGCCGCTTCCCCGAGGCGCGGGTGCGGGTGCTGCAGATCGTGTTCGGGCCGCCGGTGCGCTTCCCCGTCGCCTTCCGGGTGGTCGGGCCCGACCTCACCGTCATCCGGGGCATCGCCGCGGAGGTGCGCGACGTGATGATGGCCAACCCCAACATGCGCCTCGTCCATCTCGACTGGGGCGACAGGACGCCGACCCTGCACCTCGCCCTCGACCAGGAGCGCCTGCGCCTGATCGGCCTGACGCCGAAGGAGGCCGGCCAGCAGCTGCAGAGCTACCTCAACGGGACGCCGGCGACCCAGGTCCGCGAGAACCTGCGCTCCGTGGACGTGCTCCTGCGCAGCCCCGGCCCCGAGCGCCGCTCGCTCGGCGACATCGGCGACCTGACGCTGGCCACGCGGGACGGGCGGCAGGTGCCGCTCTCCCAGGTCGCGCACCTGGAGAGCCGCAACGAGGACGCGGTGCTCAAGCGCTACAACCGCGAGACCTACATCCGCGTGCAGGGCGACGTGATCGACGGCAAGCAGCCGCCGGACATCCACGCGCAGATCGTCCCCGAACTCGCGGCCATCAAGGCGAGGCTGCCGCCCGGCTACCGCATCGACACGGCCGGCTCGGTGGAGGAGAGCGAGAAAGCGATGAAGGCGCTCGTCACGGTCTTCCCGCTGATGCTGATCGTGACCCTGACGGTCATCATGCTGCAGGTCCGCTCGTTCACCACGATGTTCATGGTGTTCGCGACCGCGCCGCTCGGCCTCGTCGGGGCGGTCCCGACGCTGCTCGTCTTCCACCAGCCCTTCGGCTTCAACGCCATCCTCGGCCTGATCGCGCTGTCCGGCATCCTGATGCGCAACACGCTGATCCTGGTGGACCAGATCCACCACGACCGGGCGGCGGGCCTGTCGGACTACGAGGCCATCGTCGAGTCGACGGTGCGGCGGGCCCGACCGGTGATCCTGACGGCCGCCGCCGCGATGCTCGCCTTCGTCCCGCTGACCCACTCGGTGTTCTGGGGGGCGCTGGCCTACGTGCTCATCGGCGGCGTCGGCGTCGGGACCCTGCTGACCCTGCTGTTCCTGCCGGCACTCTACGCCCTCTGGTTCCGGGTGGCGCGGGACGCGCGCGCGCCGCGGACCGCACCCGGCCCCGCACCGGTGCCCGTGCCGGCCGAGCCCTGACCCGGCCGCCCCCCACCGATGCCCCGCTCGGGGCATCCCGCGATCGCGCGCTCGGGTCCCGGGCGCGCGGTGCGTCGACCGGCCCGCGCTTCGCCCCCTCGCGCGGGCCGGTCGGCAGCCCTGAAAGGCCGCCGCGGCGCGACCGCGACGCCGCTCTCCGCCCGGCCTCGGGCATCCGCGGCTCGCCGTCCCTTCAATAAATGACATCTCGCATCTATGTGAGGAGGCGGAGCGGAGGACGGTACGATGCCGAGGGTCTCGCAGGAGCAAGCCAAGCTGAACCGCCAGCGCGTGGTCGAGGTCGCCTCGGCCCTGTTCCGGGAGCGCGGCCTGCACGGTATCGGCGTCGTCGACATCATGGCGGCCGCGGGCCTGACCCATGGCGGCTTCTACGGTCAGTTCGCCAGCAAGGATGCCCTCGCTGCGGAGGCGTTCGACGCGGCGATCAGCGCCGAGTACCGGGCCAACCTCGACGCCTTCATCGAGAATTACCTCTCCCTGGGGCATGTTCGCACGCCGGGGAGAGGCTGCCCCGTCGCGGCGCTGGTGAACGACGTCGGGCGTGAGCCGCCCGGAAGCGCCCTGCGGGCGCGGTTCACCCAGGGGGTCAAGGGACTCGCCGGCCTCATCGCGGACAGGCTGCCCAGAGCGTCGAAGGAACGCCGCCGGCAGCGCGCCCTGATCGCGCTGTCGACCATGGTGGGGGCGGTGGTGCTGGCCCGGGGCGTCGACGACGAGGCCCTGGCCGGGGAACTGCTCGAGGCGGCGCGCTCCACGATCCCGGGCTGAGCCGGTCCGAGGCGGCACCCCGGCTCGGGCCGCCTCACCGCCGGGACAGGCACGGGCGATGCGACGGCCCCGGATGCCGCGACGGCGCGCGCGGCCCGCCGGGCGGGCCGCGGGTTTCGGATCGACGGTGTCCGTCACGGCCGTCCGGCGCGTCCGGACGGAGGGTTGCGGGCCGTCAGCCCTCCGCCTTGGCGAGGAAGTCGAAGTCGCAGCCCTCCGGAGCCTGCGTGACGCTGCGCCGGTAGAGCGCCTTGTAGCCCCGGGCCGGAACCGGCGGCGGCCGGTGGTCGGCGAGCCGGCGGGCGATCTCGTCCTCCGCGACCAGGAGATCGACGCGCTTGTCCCGGATCGACAGGCGGATGCGGTCGCCGTCGCGCACCGCGGCCAGCGGTCCGCCCACCGCGGCCTCCGGGGCCACGTGGAGGACGATCGACCCGAAGGCCGTGCCCGACATCCGCGCGTCGGAGATGCGCACCATGTCCTTCACGCCCGCCTGCGCCAGCTTCTTGGGGATCGGCAGGTAGCCCGCCTCCGGCATGCCGGCCGCGTGCGGGCCGGCATTCTGCAGGACGAGGATGTCACCGGGCGCCACGTCGAGCGCGGGGTCGTCGATGCGCGCCGACAGGTCCTCCAGGCCGGTGAACACCACCGCCCGGCCCTCCGACTCGAACAGGTCGGGCGTCGCCGCCGCGCGCTTGAAGATCGCCCCGTCGGGCGCGAGGCTGCCGGACAGGGCCACCAGGCCGCCGACCGGCGACACGGGATCCGCCGCGGTGCGGATGACCGCGCGGTCGACCCAGGACTCCGGCTCGTCCAGGCGCTCGGCGAGCGTTCGGCCCTCCACGTCCACGGTGTCGAGATGGAGGAGCGGGCGCAGCTCGCGCAGGAGCGCGCCCATGCCGCCGGCGGCGTGGAAATCCTCCATGTAGCCCTGCCCCACGGGCTTCAGGTCGACCAGCACCGGCGTCTCGTCGGAGATCTGGTTGAAGCGCTCGGGCGAGATCCGGATGCCGAGCCGCCCGGCGATGGCGGTGAGGTGCACGATGGCGTTGGTCGAGCCCGACACCGCCATCAGCACGCGGATCGCGTTCTCGACCGACTTCTGCGTGATCACCTGGGAGGGCCGGATCCGCGTCTCGATCAGCCGCACGGCGGCGCGGCCGGTCTCCTCGGCGGCCACCAACCGGTCGGAATGCACCGCCGGGATCGCCGCGGTGCCCGGCAGCGACATGCCGAGCGCCTCCGCGATGCACGCCATGGTCGAGGCCGTGCCCATCACCGCGCAGGTGCCGGCCGTGACGGAGAGCCGACCCTCGACCTCGGCGATCTCCTCGGCGTCGACGGTGCCGGCCCGGTACTTGGCCCAGAAGCCCCGGCAATCCGTGCAGGCGCCGAGCCGCTGGCCCCGGTGGCGGCCGGTCGACATCGGGCCGGTGACGAGCTGGATCGCCGGCAGGTCGGCGGAGGCCGCGCCCATGAGCTGGGCCGGCACGGTCTTGTCGCAGCCGCCGATCAGCACCACCGCGTCCATGGGCTGGGCGCCGATCATCTCCTCGGTGTCCATGGCCATGAGGTTGCGGTACATCATGCTGGTCGGGTTGAGGAAAACCTCGCCGAGCGACACGGTCGGGAACGGCCGCGGCAGGGCGCCGGCCGCCAGCACGCCGCGGGAGACCGCCTCCACCAGCTCGGGCATGCCCCGGTGGCAGTTGTTGAAGCCCGACGGCGTCATGGCGATGCCGACCACCGGCTTGTTCAGCAGGCCGACCGAGATGCCCATCGAGCGCGCGAAGGAGCGGCGCAGGTAGCGGGCGAAGTCGCGGTCGCCGTAATTGGTCAGGCCGCGGTCGAAGCCGTGCGGTTCGTCGGTCATGGTCGTCTCCTCGCGTGGGCGGCCCGGGTTGCCCCGGCCGTCCGGTCTGTCTCAGCGGTCGCCGGGCTCCCGGCTCCCGGAGCGCGCGTCGAGCAGGTCCTCGCGCGCGTCGTCCCACCCCTGTCGTTGGCGCCGCGTTCCCGGCGGAGCGCCGCCGGATCGGTTGCGGCCGCCGACGGCATCGGGGTGCGGACAGGCATGTCCCAGTCCGGCGCCGATGACGAGGCCTCTCAAGGCATGGCCCATCGGATAGATGTCCGAGAAGGGGCCGCGCGGGTTCCGGAGCGCGAAAAGCGCGGCCGCGTCACCGCGCCCGGTGCGGGCTCCCACGGCGGCGCCCGCGTTCCGCACGATCCGTCCGGCGTTGCATCCGTAGCGGGACAGAGATCGCTCAGGCGGCGGGCGATCTGTAAGACGGTTCCGGCGTCGGCGGCCCCGGCGCTTCGCGGCAACGGGCTACCGGGTCACGTCATGGATTTGCGCAGAGCCGCGGTCGGGCTCACCCGTCAGGTGCGTGACGCCGTCCGCGGCCGGCCGGGCACCGTGTCACCGCGCGGCTCGACGGGGCGCGCGAGGACCGGGCTGTCGCGGCGATCGCTGGGCATCCTGCTCGTCCTCGCGGCGACGGCCGTCTGGCTGGCCGTCGCCCTCGTGCCCAACCTCCTCGGGAAGGGCGGAGCCCTGTGGGCGATCGTGCACGGCGCGTGCGTCCCCCACGCGTTGCGCGGACAGGGCCCCGCACCGTGCAGCCTGGTCGACCTGGAGGGCGGGGTCGAGAAGGGATACGCCATCCTCAAAGACCTTCGCGGTCGGGCGCAGTTCCTCCTGATCCCGACGGCGCGCATCACCGGCATCGAGAGCCCCGTGCTCCTGCAGCCCGGCACGACGAACTACTTCGCCAAGGCGTGGCACGCCCGAACCTTCGTGGAGGAGCGTCTCGGCCATCCGCTCGACCGGCGCGACGTCAGTCTCGCGGTGAATTCGCGACTGCGGCGGACCCAGGGGCAGCTGCACATCCACATCGACTGCGTCCGCCGGGATGTCCGCGACACCCTCCGCCGCCTCGCACCCACGATCGGGGATCGCTGGGCCCCTCTCGCGGAGCCGCTGGTCGGCCGCCCGTACAGGGCGATGCGCGTGCTCGGCGAGGATCTCGGCACCGCGGACCCGTTCGACCTGCTGGCGCGCGACGACGGGGCGCGCTCGGCCATGGGCGAGCACGCCCTGGCTGTCGTGGGCGCCGAGTTTCCGGGCGCGAAGCCGGGCTTCGTGCTCCTGGACGGTCTGGTGACCAGCCGCTTCGGCAAGGCCTCCAACGGCGAGGTCGTGCAGGACCACACCTGCGCCGTGGCGGCGGAGCCCGCGTCGAGCGGGTTTCGGCCACTGGAAGACTGACGCGGGCGGATCCGGCTTCCGCCGTGGGTCGGGTTGCGCGGTGCCGGCCGCGGGCCGCATTCCGGCCGGCCCTCGCGTGAGCAACGTCGCGGCGGCCGGCAGCGGCGCGCCTGCGCGCAAGTCTTATAAATGACCTTAAATCTGCGCCGACGCCCGCAGCGGGGCGGGTAGCCCGAGACAAGGGCCGACTCTGACGCGTGCCAAGTCGACGATCATCCCGACGAGAGCGTCCGCGAGAGCCGGTCGCACTCCGCCCATCCGCCGCCGTTCCCCTCGCGCACGGGGCGTCTCGGTGCAGCCACCGGGGGCTCGGTACTCAGGTCATATATATGACACATGAATATTGACAGACCTTCCCGGGGGCGTATCCTCGATCCGACGCCGACGAGGTCGCGGACTTCGCAAGATCGGCGCGCGGACAGGTGAGGAGCGCCATGACGGCACGGAGCATCATCCGGCTCGTCGGGACGGTCGCGGTCCTATGGGGGGCGCTCGGCGCCGCCCGGGCCGAGGTCTCGACCGTGCGGCTCGCCAAGCAGTTCGGGATCTCCTACCTGCCGCTCATCGTGATGGAGGAGGAGGGCCTGCTCGAGAAGCAGGCCAAGCAGCGCGGGCTCGACGTCAAGGCCGAGTGGCTGCGCTTCACCGGCGGCTCGGGGATGAACGAGGCCCTGCTCTCCGGCAACCTCGATCTCGCCTCCGGCGGCGTCGGCCCGTTCCTGACGATCTGGGGCCGGACGCAGGGCAATCTCAAGGTCAAGGGCGTCGCGGCGCTGAACGCGATGCCGCTCTGGCTGGTGACCACCAATCCCGCGGTCAAGTCGATCAAGGACTTCGGCCCTCAGGACAAGATCGCGCTGCCGACCGCCAAGACCTCGATCCAGGCCATCACCCTGCAGATGGCCGCCGAGAAGGCCTTCGGGCCGGGCCAGCAGGCCAAGCTCGACCCGCTCACCGTCTCCATGGGGCACCCGGACGCGCAGACCGCCATGATGGGCGGCCGCTCCGAGATCACGGCCCATTTCGGCTCGCCGCCCTTCCAGGAGATGGAGCTGAAGGACCCGCGCGCCCGCAAGGTGCTCGACAGCTACGACGTGATGGGCGGCCCCCACACCTTCAACCTCGTCTGGGCGACCAACCGCTTCGTCACCGAGAACCCCAAGGTCACGGCGGCCTTCCGGGCGGCGCTGGAGGAGAGCCTCGCGCTGATCCGCGACGACCCGGCCCGGGCCGCCGCCCTGTGGATCAAGGCCGAGGGGGCGAAGATCTCGCCCGAGGAGGCCGTGGCCATCATCCGCGCGCCGCAGAACGCCTGGACCACCAAGCCCGAGCGGATGCTCGCCTACCTCGCGTACATGAACCGGGCCGGGCTGGTCTCGGCCAAGGCCGACAGCGAGAGCGAGCTGTTCTTCCCCGATCCGAACGCTGCCGGCGCTCCGAAGGAGGCCAACCGGTGACGGCTCCCGTCGGCCACGCGGCCGTCGACCCGGGCGCAGGCGAGACGCTGCGGGTGCATGTCCGGCGCGGCGAGACCGTCGCGGACTACGCGGTGCCGCGCCGGGCCAACCAGACGGTGCTCGACGTCGTCACCGAGATCCAGCGCGACCAGGACCCGACCCTCGCCTACCGGTTCGCCTGCCGGGTCGGCATGTGCGGCTCCTGCGGCATGACGGTGAACGGGCGCCCGCGCTGGACCTGCCGCACCCGGGTCGCCGCCGTGGCGCCGGACGGGGTGCTGACGCTCGAGCCCCTGCGCAACCTGCCGGTGGTGAAGGACCTCGCGGTCGACATGGAGCCCTTCTTCGAGAAGTGGCGCCGGGCCCACGGCTTCTTCGAGCCGGGCGAGAACCCGCCCGAGGATTTCGCGGTCGTGGAACCGGAATCCGCCGCGCGCCGGGAGGTCGATGCCGGCATCGAGTGCATCAATTGCGGCGTCTGCTACGCCGCCTGCGATCTGGTGACGTGGAACCCCGACTATCTCGGGCCGGCGGCCCTCAACCGGGCCTGGACGCTGGTCAACGACGTGCGCGACCGCGACCGGGATCGACTCGCCGCGGTGGCGGGCGATGCCGGCTGCCACTCCTGCCACAGCCACATGAGCTGCACCGAGCATTGCCCGAAGGGCCTGAGCCCGACCTTCTCGATCGCGGGCCTCAAGCGCGAGACCGGCAAGGCGGCGCTGCGCCGGTTCTGGAGGCGCGGATGAGCCCGCTCCTGTACCTCGCGCAGCGCGGCACCGCGGCGATCCTGGCGGTCACGGTCGCGGTCCATCTCGGCACGATCCTCTACGCGGTGCGCGGCGGGCTCACGGCCGGCGAGATCCTGGGCCGGACGCAGGGCAACCTCGCCTTCCTGCTGTTCTACGCGGTCTTCGTTCTGGCGGCCGCGATCCACGCGCCGATCGGCCTGCGCAGCGTCCTGCGCGAGTGGACCGCCTGGCGCGGCCGCTCCCTCGACGTCGCCATGATCGCCCTCTCGGCCCTGCTCGCCGGGCTGGGCCTGCGGGCGGCACTCGCGGTGTACGCGGCATGAGGACCGCCCCGGGCACGGCCGGGCGGGCCGGCATCACCCGCGCGTCCCTGCGCCGGCCCGGCTTCGCCGCCGCCCTGATCCACCGGCTCTCGGGGATCGCCCTGGCGCTGTTCCTGCCGATGCACTTCATCGCGCTCGGCACCGCGCTCCAGGGTGCCGACCGGCTGGAGAGCTTCCTCGGCCTCACCCATAACGGCCTCGTCCGCACGGCCGAATGGGGACTCGTCTGCGCGCTCGCCGTCCACATGGCGCTGGGGTTGCGCGTGCTCGCCATCGAGTGGCTGCGCTTCCGCGAGCGCGATGCCCGCGTCGTGGCGGGCTGTCTCGCGGCCGCCTTCGCGGTCGGCCTGCTGTTCCTCCTGAGCGGGGCCTGATCCCCCGACCGTCACCAGCGGAGACCCGCCATGGATCTCGACATCCGCGAATTCGAGGAGGTCTGCCGCGACCTCTACGTCCGCGCCCTGAAGATCCTGCCGCCCGACATCAAGGCGGGCTTCGCCGACCTGCAGCGGGCCGAGACCAGCGCCACCGGCCGCGCCATCCTCGACACGATGGTGGAGAACGTCGCGGTCGCGGAGCGCACGAAGAATATCCTCTGCCAGGATACCGGCATCCCGATCTACAACGTCGTGATCGGCGCCGACGTGCGCTTCGACGGCGCCGCGCTCAAGGCCGCGATCCGGCGCGGCTGCGAGCGGGCAACCAAGGACTTCTCCCTGCGCTCCTCGGTGGTCCACCCGATCACCCGCAGGAACGAGCAGACCTCCTGCGGCATCCGCGTGCCGATCATCCACGTCGACTTCGACGATCGGCCCGAGACCGTGGCGGTGGAGATGATCCCGAAGGGCTCGGGCTCCGAGAACGGCTCGTTCCTGCAGATGCTGCTGCCCTCGGACGGGATCGGCGCGGCCAAGCGCTTCGTCATCGACCGGGTGATCGAGCTCGGCGGCCGGGTCTGCCCGCCGACCATCGTGGGCGTCGGGCTCGGCGGCACATCCGACCTGTGCATGCACCTCGCCAAGGTGGCGGCGACCCGGCCGCTGCGCTCGGTCTGCTCCGATCCCGAAGGCGCCCGGATCGAGGCCGAGCTGTCCCGCGCAGTGAACGAGCTCGGCATCGGCCCGCAGGGGCTCGGGGGCCGGTCCACGAGCTTCGCCGTCCATGTCGAGCTCGCCGCGACCCACATCACCCAGAACCCGGTCGCCGTGAACATCCAGTGCCACTCGGCCCGCCGCGCCCGCGCGACGCTCACGCCCGGCGGCATCGCGTTCGATTGAGGAGCAGACCGTGGCCCACCACGTCCTCGACATGCCGGCCACTGAGGCCGAGATCCGGGCGCTCCGGATCGGCGACACCGTCACCCTGCGGCGCTGGCTGTTCGGCATCCGCGACGCGACCCTGATCCACATGTTCGACCGGGACCGCCGCAACCGGCTCGACCTCGACGGCCACGCGGTGATCCACACCGCGCCGAACGTCCACCGCGTCCCGGTCTCCAACGAGGCGCCGGTCGGCTTCGCGCCGTTTTGCATCGGCACCACCACCTCGATGCGCATGGAGCGTTTCACCGACGCGCTGATGGAGCGCGAGGGCGTGCGCCTCATCGTCGGCAAGGGCGGCATGGGGCCGGCGACCCTCGACGCCTTCGCGCGGCGCGGCGGCGCCTACCTGGCGATCGTCGGCGGCGCGGCGGCGCTGGAGACGACCTGGATCGAGACCATCGTGGACGTCGACCTCGACGATCTCCATCCCGAGAGCCTGTGGCAGTTCGCGATCCGCGATTTCGGGCCGCTGCTGGTCGGCATGGATTCGCACGGCGGCTCGCTCTTCGCCGACGTGCAGCGCGACGTGGCCGCCCGGCGCGACGCCGTCATCGCCTCCCTCGAGGACGCCCGATGAGCCCCGAACAGGTCGAGACCGACATCCTGATCCTCGGCTCCGGCGGGGCCGGGCTGTTCGCGGCGCTCCACGCCAAGAAGGTCGCGCCGGACCTCGACGTCACCGTCGCGGTGAAGGGTCTGCTGGGGAAATGCGGCTGCACCCGCATGGTCCAGGGCGGCTACAACGTGGCGCTGGCGCCGGGCGACTCGGTCGAGCGGCACTTCATGGACACGATCGAGGGCGGCAAGTGGCTGAACGATCAGGCGCTCGCCTGGACGCTCGTGACCGAGGCGCAGGTGCGGATCCGCGAGCTGGAGACCGAGCTCGGCTGCTTCTTCGACCGCAACCCGGACGGCAGCGTCCACCAGAAGGCCTTCGCCGGTCAGACCTTCGACCGGACGGTGCACAAGGGCGACCTTACCGGCATCGAGATCATCAACCGCCTGTCCGAGCAGGTCTGGCGCCGGGACGTGCGCCGCCTGGAGGATCACCGCGCCCTGGAGCTGATCCCGGCCCGGGACGGATCGGGGCTGGCGAGCGTGCTGATGCTCGACATGCGCACCGGTGAACCGAAGCTGGTGCGGGCGAAGGCCGTGCTGCTCGCCACCGGCGGCGGGCCGACCATGTACAAGTACCACACGCCGTCCGGTGACAAGTCCTGCGACGGGCTCGCCATGGCGTTGCGCGCCGGGCTGCCGTTGCGCGACATGGAGATGGTGCAGTTCCACCCGACCGGGCTGCTCGCCGGCGCCGGCACCCGCATGACCGGGACGGTGCTGGAGGAGGGACTTCGCGGGGCCGGCGGCTGGCTCCTCGACTCCACCGGACAGCGCTTCATGGAGGCCTACGACCCACGGGCCGAGCGCGCGACCCGGGACGTGGTCAGCCGCTCGATCATGCGGCGGCTGCGCGACGGCTTTGCCACGCCCAGCGGGGGCGTCCACATCCAGATGAGCCATCTCGGCCCCGAGGACGTGCGCCGCCGGTTCAAGGGCATGGTCGAGCGCTGCGCCGATTGCGGCTTCGACCTCGCGGGCGGGCTCGTCGAGGTCATCCCCACCGCCCACTACATGATGGGCGGCCTCCAGTTCGCGGTCGACTGCACCACCGCGCTGCCGCGCCTTTACGCTGCCGGCGAGGATACCGGCGGCGTCCACGGGGCGAACCGGCTGGGAGGCAACGGAGTCGCGAACTCCACGGTGTTCGGGGGGCTCGCCGGCCAGTCCATGGCGCGGGCCGTGACGCGCGAGGGCCGCCTCGCCGAGCCCGATCCCGCCGCCATCGAGGCGGGCCTCGCCCGCGCCTACGGGCCGCTCGGCCGGCCGGCGGAGTCGCTGCCGGAGATCCGCGAGGCGCTCTACGAGACGATGTGGGCCGATGTCGGCATCCTGCGGGACGCGGCCGGCCTGACCCGGGCGCTGACGACCCTCGACGGGCTCTCCGACGCGGTCGCCCGAGCCGGTGCGCCGGACGGCGACCGCCGCTACGCGCTGACCTGGATGGACCGGCTGAATCTCGAGAACCTCGTGCTGGTCTCGCAGGCCATCGCCCGGGCGGCGCTCGCCCGCACCGACAGCCGCGGCGCCCATTTCCGCGAGGATTTCCCGGAGGCCTCGGACCTCGCGACCTCGCACTACACGGTGGTCCGCCAGCGCGGCGGGGCGCTCGACCTCGCGATGGAGCCGGTGCACTTCACGCATGTGCGGCCCGGCGGCTCGCTCCTCGACGCCGCCGCCTGAGGAGAGCCCGTCCATGCAGACCCTGCGCGGCGCCGACATCGTGGCCCGGACCCTGGAGGCGCTCGGCGTCACCCGGATCTTCACCCTGTCGGGCAACCACATCATGCCGGTCTTCGACGCCCTGCTGGAGACCGGGATCAGCCTCGTCCACACCCGCCAGGAGGCGGCCTGCGTCCACATGGCCGACGCCTGGGGCCGGCTGACCGGCGAGGTCGGCGTCGCCCTGGTGACCGGTGGGCAGGGCCACACCAACGGCGCGGCGGCGCTCACCACGGCGCTCGCGGCCGAGTCGCCCGTGCTGCTGCTCTCCGGCCATGCGGGCCTGTCGGAGCTCGGGCGCGGCGCCTTCCAGGAACTGGCCCAGGCCGACATCGCCCGGCCGATGACCAAGGCCGCCTGGACCGCCGGGTCGGTCGCCGCCCTCGGGCCGGACCTCGCCCGGGCCTTCCGGATCGCCCGGGAGGGGCGGCCCGGCCCGGTCCATCTCAGCCTGCCGGTCGACCTGCTGGAGGCGGCCGTCCCCGCCGTCTCGGTGCGGATCCCGGACCGCGCAGCGGCCGCCATCCGGGCCGCCGAGCCGGCGCCGGATCTCGTGGCCGACCTCCTCGCCGCCCTCGCGGGGGCGGAACGGCCGCTGATCGCCTGCGGCCCGGCGCTGTGCGACGCCTCCGGCCGGGCTGCCATGGCAACGCTGGAAGAAACTCTCGGCCTGCCGGTCGTCGGCATGGAGAGCCCGCGCGGGATCAACGATCCGGCGCTCGGCGCCTTCGCCGAGGTCCTGGCGCGGACCGATCTCCTCGTGCTCCTCGGCAAGCCGCTCGACTTCACCCTGCGCTTCGGCGCGGCGCCCGCCCTCGCGCCCGACTGCCGCTTCGCCGTCGTCGATCCCGATCCGGCGCTGCTGGCCCGCGCGCCGGCCGATCGCCTCGCGGTCTCGGGGCTCGCCGATCCGCGGCCGGTGCTGGCGGCGCTGACCGCCCGCGCCACCGCCCTCCCCCGCCGGGACGCTTGGCACAGGGAGGCGCGGGCCGCCCTCGCCTACCGGCCGCCCGCCTTTGCGGATTTCCACGGGACGGGTCAGTGCCTGCACCCGGTGGAGCTGTGCCGGGCGGTCGACGCCTTCCTGGAACGCCACCCGGACGGCACGCTGATCTGCGACGGCGGCGAGATCGGGCAATGGCCGCAGGCCCTGGTCCGCGGCGGGCGCCGGCTGATCAACGGCGTCTCGGGCACGATCGGCGCGTCGATCCCCTTCGCGATCGCCGCCGCATTGGAGCGGCCCGGCGCCCCGGTGGTCGCGGTGCTGGGCGACGGCACCTTCGGCTTCCACATGGCCGAGTTCGACACCGCCGTGCGCTATCGGATCCCGTTCATCGCGGTGGTCGGCAACGACGCGCGCTGGAACGCCGAGCACCAGATCCAGCTGCGCAGCTACGGCCCTGAGCGGACGCGCCACTGCGACCTGCTCCCGACCCGCTACGACGCGGTCGTCCAGGCCCTCGGCGGCTTCGGGGCGCTGGTGACCGAGGCGGCCGAACTTCCGGCGGCGCTGGAGGCGGCCCAGGCCAGCGGCCTGCCGGCCTGCATCAACGTGATGATCGAGAGCGTGGCGGCGCCGGTGATCCGCCGCCCCGGCTGAGGGGGCGAGCACGATACATGACGGCGACGCCGTCTTGCCGAATGAGGCGCGGGTCCCCTCTCCCGGGCGGGAGAGGGACAGGGTGAGGGATGAGACCTATCCGGACGAGGCGCACCGCGTAGGCGGTTCGAGGGCGGGCTTAATCCTGAACCTTCTCATCCCTCACCCCAACCCTCTCCCGCTCGGGAGAGGGGGCAGGTCGCGCCCGCCACGTGCGCCGGCGCGACGGTCGCGGACCTTGGGCTCAAGGAGGGGAATCATGCGCAGACGCGACGTTCTGGCCGGGGCCGCGGCGCTCCTGGCGGGTCCCGTCCCGGGGCGGGCCGACGAGGTCGGCGCGGTGGCGATCGCCCGCCAGCCGAGCCTCGGCCACCTGCCGCTGATGCTGATGGAGGAGCAGGGCCTGCTCCAGAAGGCCGCGGCCGCCCGCGGCGTGGCGGGGCTCCAGGCGCGCTACCTCACCCTCGCCGGCGGGGCGGCGATGAACGACGCCCTGCTCTCCGGGACGATCCAGTTCGCGGCCGGCGGCGTGCCGCCCCTCGTGCTGCTCTGGTCGAAGACCGAGGGCACCGCCATGGCGGTGAAGGGCGTGGCGGCGATGAACAGCATGCCGCTCCTGATGAACACCAGCAATCCGAAGGTGCACCGGCTCGCCGACTTCACCGACCGGGACAAGATCGCGCTCCCCGCCGTGAAGGTCTCGGTCCAGGCGATGTTCCTGCAGATGGCCGCCGAGAGGGAGCTCGGCGCAGGCCGCCGCAACGACCTCGACCGGCTCACCGTCACCCTCTCCCATCCCGACGGCATGGCGGCGCTCCTCGGGGGCAGCGAGGTGACGGCCCACTTCACCGCCGCGCCGATCCAGGAGCTGGAGCTGCGCCGGCCCGGCATCCGCACGGTGCTGAACAGCTTCGACGTGCTGGGCGAACCCTCGACCTTCAACGTCGTCTGGGCGTCCTCGGCCTTCGCGGGCGCCAACCCGCGGGTCGTCGCGGCCTTCGGCGCCGCCCTGGACGAGGCGCTCGCCGCGATCACGGCCGATCCGTCGGAGGCGGCGCGCGCCTACGTGCGGCTCGCCCGCGACGGGAGCGATGTCGGGCTGATCACCGAGATCCTGAAGGACCCGCAGGTCTCCTTCACGGCGACGCCCCGGGCGGTCGGAAAGGTCGCCGACTTCATGGCCCGCACCGGCACGATCCGCCGCCGGCCGGAGAGCTGGAAGGACCTGTTCTTCGCGGGCGTCCACGACAAGGTGGGCAGCTGACGCCCCACCGGCCGCGCTCAGTTCTGCAGCAGGCCGGGCAGCGCCAGGGCCGTCGTGGTCAGGCCGATCGCGGCGAGCAGCGCGAGGACGAGCGTGCGGAAGCGGCGCTGGTCGATCCGGGCGAACAGCGAGAGCCCGGCGAGCACGCTCACCAGCACCACCGGCAGCGCCAGGGCGAGGTCGCCGAGGAGCTCGGGCGGCAGCGGATCGAGATAGACGAGGATCGTCAGGGCCCAGACCTGCATCACCAGGGTGAAGGACTGGTAGACCGCCCGCTGGGTGCGCGGATCCCAGCCGCGCACGAGGCTCCAGGCCGTCGGCAGGGCTCCGGACAGGCCCGCGATGCCGCCCAGCACGCCGCCGAGGAAGCCGATCGCGCCGTCACTCCAGCGATTGCCGAAGCCGACCCGGTAATCGGCGCGCAGCAGGGCGACGCCGCCGCTGTAGAGGACCAGGAAGGCGCCGATCGCGACCTTGATGAAGCGCGGATCGAGATCGTGCAGCAGGTGGATGCCGATCGGCGCGCCGACGAGGCCCGGCAGGATCATCGCGAAGGCGGTGCCCCGCGGCGGCCAGGTCCGCAGGCGCAGGATCGAGATCACCTGCGAGAGGATGCTGCAGACGAGCACCAGGGCGGTCGCCTCCACGGGCGTGCGGATCGACAGCAGCGTGCCGGAGGCGATCAGCGCGAAGGCGAAGCCCGTCAGGCCCGAGATCACGCCGGCGCAGCCGACGCAGAGGACGAGGAGCAGCGTCTCGTTCACCGGGGGCGCCCGGCCCGGCCGATGCCATCCGCGCGCACACCCGCCATTCTCGTCCTCCCGGCCCGCGTCCCGCCGGGGCGGGCTCTGTTTCCATGTATCTTATATAAGACCTGTCCGACTGGGCAAGGCGCATGCCTCTGCGGCGCGACAGGGCTGCCCATCCGGGCCCGGCCCGCGACCTCCCTTCGTCACAGATGAGGATGGGGCGCTCGGTGCCGTCCCCGAACCAGTGAAATCACCCGCAC
This sequence comes from Methylobacterium sp. 275MFSha3.1, assembly GCF_900108435.1. Classification (NCBI taxonomy): domain Bacteria; kingdom Pseudomonadati; phylum Pseudomonadota; class Alphaproteobacteria; order Hyphomicrobiales; family Methylobacteriaceae; genus Methylobacterium; species Methylobacterium sp. 275MFSha3.1. The sequence goes on from NZ_FNWP01000017.1 coordinate 125,607, forward strand.
CCCTCGATCACCCGTTGACGCCGGACACCTCATTGGTCTTATATAAGACCAGTCGCCGCCGAGAAGCCGACGACGCAGATCAGGAGGACCGCATGAGCAGCCACGCCGCGTCCGGCGCGGGGCGCCGCAAGCCGCATCTTCTCGCCCATTCCCCCCAGGACAACGTCGCCGTCGCGGTGATCGAGGGCCTGAGCGCGAGCACCGACGCCTTCGGGGTGGTCACCGAGAACGACAGCACCTTCGAGGTCCATGTCCGCCACGACATCCCGATCGGCCACAAGGTCGCGCTCACCGACCTGAAGGCCGGCGATACGGCCATCAAGTACGGCCAGGACATCGGCAAGGTCATCAAGGACGTCGCCAAGGGCGAGCACGTCCACGTCCACAACGTCAAGACGAAGCGCTGGTGAGGTGACGATGTTCAAGGAAGCCGCTCAGCTCGAACACGAGATCGCCACCCCCTTCGTCGGCGGTGCGCCCGATCAGTTCGCCACCAAGGCGCTCGCGACCCGGCGCGCCTCGGAGAACTACACCTCCGCCACCTTCATGGGCTGGCGCCGGGAGAACGGCCGGGTCGGCGTGCGCAACCATGTCGTGCTCCTGCCGCTGGACGACCTGTCCAACGCCGCCTGCGAGGCGGTCGCCAACAACGTGAAGGGCACGATGGCGCTGCCCCACGCCTACGGCCGGCTCCAGTTCGGCGAGGACCTGGACCTCCACTTCCGCACCCTGATCGGCATCGGCTCGAACCCGAACGTCGCCGCCGTCGTGGTGATCGGCATCGAGGACCAGTGGACCAACCGCGTGGTCGAGGGCATCGCCAAGACCGGCAAGCCGGTCGTCGGCTTCGGCATCGAGGGCCACGGCGACATCGCGATCGTCGCCAGGGCGAGCTACCAGGCCAAGCGCTTCGTGCAGTGGGCCACCGAGCTCCAGCGCGAGGAATGCCCGATCGCCGACCTCTGGGTCTCGACCAAGTGCGGCGAGTCCGACACCACCACCGGCCTCGCCTCCTGCCCCACCGTCGGCAACATGTACGACAAGCTGATCCCGCACGGGATCTACGGGGTGTTCGGCGAGACCTCGGAGATCACCGGCGCGGAGCACCTCTGTCGCGAGCGGGCGATCAGCCCGGAAATCTCCGACAAGTGGTACACGATGTGGAAGGCCTACCAGGACGACGTGATCGAGGCGCACAAGACCGACGATCTCTCGGACTCGCAGCCGACCAAGGGCAACATCGCGGGCGGCCTCACCACGATCGAGGAGAAGGCGCTCGGCAACCTCGAGAAGATCGGACACGAGTGCCGGTTCATCGACGCGCTGCAGCCCGCGGAGGCGCCCGCCAAGGGGCCCGGCCTGTACTTCATGGACACGTCCTCGGCGGCGGCCGAGTGCGTCACCCTGATGGCGGCGGCCGGCTACGTGGTGCACACCTTCCCGACCGGCCAGGGCAACGTCATCGGCAACCCGATCGTCCCGGTGATCAAGATCACCGGCAATCCCCGGACCGTGCGGACCATGGGCGAGCATATCGACGTCGACGTCTCGGGTGTGCTCACCCGTGAGATGACGATCCCGCAGGCCGGCGACGCGCTCATCGACATGGTGGTGCGCACCGCCAACGGCCGGCTCACGGCGGCCGAGTCCCTCGGCCACCGGGAATTCGTGATGACGAAGCTCTACCGCAGCGCCTGACGCACAAGTCCTGCGCCCGCGGACCGCGATCCGGTCCGCGGGCGCGGCCCCGACGCCACGGGGTCAGGACCACGCCGGAGCGCACGACCGCGGGGGAAACCGCGGCGGCCTCCGTCCCGTCATTCTGGAGGAACGCATGAGGCTGCTTCGGTCGATCTACGGCCAGGTTCTGCTCGGCATCGCCCTGGGCATCGGCGTCGGCGTGGTCGCGCCCGATTTCGCGGTGGGCTGCAAGATCCTCGGCGACATGTTCATCAACCTGATCAAGATGATCGTCGCCCCCGTGATCTTCTGCACGGTCGTGGTCGGCATCGCGCATGTCGGCGACATGAAGAGCGTCGGCCGGATGGGCCTGAAGACCATCCTGTACTTCGAGGTCGCCACGACGGTGGCGCTCGCCGCCGGCCTCCTGTTCGTCAACCTGCTGCGGCCGGGCGACGGCGTGAACGCCACGGTCGACAGCCTCGACGCCAAGCTCGTGGCCGGCATCGCCGGCAAGGCCCACGCGCAGTCTCCGATGGAGATCGTCGCCAACATCATCCCGCACAGCGCGGTCGACGCCTTCGCCAAGGGCGACCTGATCCAGGTGATGTTCTTCTCGGTGCTGGTCGGCATGGGGCTCGCGATGCTGGGCCGGCGCGGCGAGTTCCCGCTCAAGGTGGTCCACGCCTTCGGCGACGTGCTGATGAAGGTCGTCGGCCTGATCATGCACTTCGCGCCGATCGGCGCCTTCGGGGCGATGGCGTTCACCATCGGCAAGTTCGGGCTCGGCATCCTCGCCCAGTACGGGATGCTGATCGTCTCCCTCTACCTGACCTTCATCGTGTTCATCGCGGTCTTCCTCGGCGGCGTGATGCGCTTCTCGGTCTGAGCCTGTGGAAGCTGTTCCGCTACAGTCGCGAGGAGCTGTTCATCCTGCTGGGCACCACGAGCTCGGAATCGGTGCTGCCGCGGATCATGGCCAAGCTCAACGGCCTCGGGGTCGACAAGAGCGTCACCGGCCTCGTGATGCCCGCCGGCCTGTCCTTCAACATGGACGGCTCGTGCATCTACCTGACCATGGCGATCGGCTTCATCGCCCAGGCCCTCAACGTGCCGCTGACCTGGGAGCAGGAGCTCGGCATCCTCGCCATCGCGCTGGTGACCTCGAAGGGCGTGGCGGGCGTGGCCGGCGCCATCCTGTTCGTGCTCGCCGCGACGCTCCAGGCCTCGCAGCTCCTGCCGGTGGCGGGCATCGCCCTGATCATCGGGGTGGACCGCATCCTGAACGAGCTGCGCTGCGTGACCAACGCGGTCGGCAACATGGTGGCGACCCTCGTGATCGCCCGCTGGGAGGGCAAGATCGACCTCGCCCACGCCCGGGCGGTGCTCGACGGCCGCATCACCCCGAACCTCGACCTCCTCGACGACGAGGACGAGGCGGCGGACGCGATCCCAGCCCGCGAGCCGGCGGCGGCCTTGCGCCGCCCCCTCCCCGCTGCCGTGCCGGCGACCTGAGAAGGATCCTCCATGCCCAAGGTCATCATCAGCGAGTTCATGGACGAGGCCGCGATCGCGGCCGAGCTCGCCGGCCTCGACGTGCAGTACGATCCCGGCCTCGTCGATCGGCCCGGGGACCTCGCCGCCGCCGTGGCGCGAGCCGACGCCCTGATCGTGCGCAACCGGACCCAGGTCCGCGGCCCCCTGCTCGACGCCGCCCGCGACCTCAAGGTCGTCGGCCGCCTCGGCGTCGGCCTCGACAACATCGACGTCCCGGCCTGCCGGGACCGGGGCATCGCGGTCTACCCGGCCACCGGCGCCAACGACGGCGCGGTCGCCGAGTACGTGGTCGCCACCGCGCTGCTGCTCCTGCGCGGCGCCTACGGGGCCACGGCCCGCGTGGCGGCCGGCACGTGGCCGCGCAACGCCCTGATGGGCCGCGAGATCGCCGGCAAGCGCCTCGGCCTCGTCGGCTTCGGGTCGATCGCCCGCGAGACTGCCCGGAGGGCGGCGGCCCTCGGCATGACGGTCGCCGCCCACGACCCCTTCGTGGCCGCGGACGACCCGGCCTGGAACCCGGCCACCGGACCCGTGCAGAGCCAGGCACTCGACGCGCTGATCGCCCAGAGCGACGTGCTCTCGCTGCACGTGCCACTCACCGATCAGACCCGCGGGTTGATCGACGCGGCGGCGCTGGCGCGGATGCCGAAGGGCGCGATCCTGATCAACGCGGCAAGGGGCGGGGTGGTGGACGAGGCCGCCGTGGCGCAAGCCCTGCGCTCCGGCCATCTCGGCGGCGCGGCGCTGGACGTGTTCGACCGCGAGCCCCTCGACGCGGCGGCGGGCGCCGTGTTCGCCGACGTGCCGAACCTGATCCTCACGCCGCACATCGCCGGGGTGACGCAGGAGTCGAACGTGCGCGTCTCCGCCGTCACGGCCGCGGCCGTCCGCCGCCATCTCACGGAGCGCTGAGCCGATGCCGAACCTGACCCTGTCGGAGGCCGAGGCCCTCGCCGCCGACGCCCTCGTCCGCTGCGGCACGGCCGAGGCCGCGGCCCGGAGCGTCGCCCGCGCCCTGGTCGGCGCCGAGGCGGACGGGCTCAAGGGCCACGGCCTGTCGCGGGTCGCGCCCTACGCCGCGCAGGTCCGGGCCGGGAAGGTCGCGGGCGACGCGGTCCCGCTTGCGTCGCGCCCGCGGCCGGGCCTGCTCGCGATCGACGCCGCCCACGGCTTCGCCTACCCGGCGATCGATCTCGCCCTGGAGGCGCTGCCGGGCGTCGCGCGCCAGCAGGGCGTGGCGGCGGCGGGCATCCGCCGCTCGCACCATTGCGGCGCGGCCGGCCGCCCGGTCGAGGCCCTGGCCGAGCAGGGCTGCGTCGCCCTGCTCTTCGCCAACACGCCCGCCGCGATGGCCCCCTGGGGCGGCCGGCAGGCGGTGTTCGGCACCAACCCGCTGGCCTTCGCCTGCCCGCTGCCGGGCCGCGCGCCGATCGTGGTCGACCTCGCGCTGTCGAAGGTGGCCCGCGCCAACATCGTCGGGGCGGCCAAGCGCGGCGAGCCGATCCCCGAGTGCTGGGCCCTCGACGCGGAGGGACGCCCGACGACCGACGCCACGGCCGCCCTCGACGGCACCATGGTGCCGCTGGGCGACGCCAAGGGGACGGCGCTCGCCCTGATGGTCGAGCTGCTGGCCGCCGGGCTCGTCGGCGCGCGCTTCGCCGGCGAAGCCTCCTCGTTCCTCGACGCCGCGGGCGACCCGCCGGGGACCGGCCAGCTGATCCTCGCCCTCGACGCTTCGGCGCTCAGCCCGGACGCGCCGGAGCGCTTCGCGGCGCTGGCCGGCGCGATCGAGGCGCAGGACGGCGCCCGGCTCCCGGGCAGCCGCCGGCTCGGGCTCCGCCGCCGGGCCGCTGAGGCGGGGCTCGACGTGGCCGAAGCCCTCGTGGCCGAGATCCGGGCGCTGTGAGGCGTAACGCCTGTGCGGAGGAAGAACCCGTGATTGCTCCCGTCGGCAGGGCGACGTAAGCGAGAGGAGGGAGAGGTGCTGGACACAACCTTCGACGCTCTACCCACGGATGGGGCTCTGCGTCGTCACGCGATGGAACGGTCAGGCGAAGGGCAGGCAGGTTCGGGGCGCGCAGACTCGGGACGCGCAGACTCGGGACGCGCAGACTCGGGACGCGCCGGCGCGGTCGGCTTCCGCCCGCTCTACCGGCAGGTCTACGACACGCTGCTGAAGCGCCTGGCCGACGCGGTCTGGCAGCCCGGCCAGATCCTTCCGAGCGAGGGGCAGCTCGCCGCCGAGCTGGGCGTCAGCCAGGGGACGGTGCGCAAGGCGCTCGACGCGCTCACCGCCGACAGCCTGCTGGTGCGCCGCCAGGGCCGCGGGACGTTCGTGGCCGACCACGACGACAAGCAGAGCGTCTTCCGCTTCCTGAAGCTGCGGCCGGACGGCGACGGCACCGGCATGCCCACGAGCCGGGTCACGGGGATCGCGGAGGCGGCCGCCAGCGCCGACGAGCGCGGGCGGCTCGACCTCGTGCGGTCCGCCCGCGTGGTCCGGATCGAGCGCGTGCGCGCCGTCGACGCCAAGCTGTGCGTGGTCGAGACGATCAGCGTGCCCGCCGGCCTGTTCCCGGGCATCGCCCAGATCGAGCTGCCGAACACCCTCTACAGCCTCTACGCCACCCGCTACGGCATCACGATCGCCACCGCCAACGAGCGCCTGAAGGCCGTGGCGATCGGGCCCCGCGAGGCCGAGCTGCTCCAGGTGCCCGCCGGAACCCCCGCCCTCGAGATCGACCGCGTCGCCATCGACCTCGAGGAGCGGCCGGTCGAGTGGCGCCTCTCGACCTGCCTGACGCAGGACATCCACTACCTCTCGGTCCTTCGCTGACCGGGATCCCCCGACGCGCCGCCTCGCAGTCGAAGGCGGGGCGCGCCGAACCGGACCTCCGCTGCCACAGCCTGAACGGGGAGCGCGCGATGACCGATCGCGGAAGACGGGACTTCATGCGGCTGAGCGCCCTCGGCGCCCTCGCCGCGCTCGGGGGCGTGCCGCGCGCACGGGCGGCCGACGGGGTGACGCTGCCCTTCGGCAACGGCGAGCGGCCGCTCGTGGCCTATCCGGGCAAGCGGCCGCTCCTGCAGATGACCGCGCGCCCGCCGCAGCTGGAGACGCCGTTCGCGGTCTTCGACGGGGGCGCGATCACGCCGAACGACGCGTTCTTCGTCCGCTACCACCTCGCCGACATCCCGACCGAGATCGACCCGCAGGCCTTCCGCGTCGCCGTGACCGGGCAGGTCGAGCGCCCGCTCTCCCTGTCGCTCGCCGACCTCAAGGCGATGCCCCAGACCGAGATCGTCGCGGTCAACCAGTGCTCGGGCAATTCCCGCGGCTTCTTCGAGCCGCGCATCGCCGGCGGCCAGCTCGCCAACGGCGCCATGGGCTGCGCCCGCTGGACCGGCGTGCCGCTCAAGACGGTGCTCGACCGGGCCGGCGTGAAGGCCGGCGCCGTGCAGGTCGCCTTCAACGGCCTCGACGGGCCGGTCCTGCCCGAGACGCCGGACTTCGCCAAGGCGCTGACCCTCGACCACGCCCGGGACGGCGCGGTGCTGCTCGCCTGGGGCATGAACGGGCAGGACCTGCCCTGGCTCAACGGCTTCCCGCTCCGCCTCGTGGTGCCGGGCTACTACGGCACCTACTGGGTCAAGCACCTCGACAGCATCGCCGTCCTCGATCACCCCTTCGAGGGCTTCTGGATGAAGACGGCCTACCGCATCCCCGACAATCCCTGCGCCTGCACCGAGCCCGGCAAGGCGCCGGACAGGACCGTCCCGATCGGCCGCCTCAACGTCCGCTCCTTCCTGACGAACCTGACCGACGGCGCGCCGGTGAAGGCGGGTCCGGTCGCCCTGCGGGGCATCGCGTTCGACGGCGGCTCGGGCATCCGGGACGTCGCGGTCTCGGCCGACGATGGCCGGACCTGGAGCGCGGCCCGGCTCGGCCAGGATCTCGGCCCCTACGCCTTCCGCACCTGGACCGCGGAGGTCGATCTCGCGCCGGGCGCCCACGCCCTGCGCGTGCGGGCCACGGGCAACGACGGCGCGACCCAGCCGATGGAGCCGCGCTGGAACCCCGCCGGCTACATGCGCAACGTCGTCGAGACGACCCGCGTGCGCGCGGCCTAGAGGGAGGATCGGCATGTTCAGCACCCGCCCGCTCCGCGCGTCGGTCGTCGCGATCGCCGCCGCGCTGGCCGCGACACCCGCGCTGGCCGCGCCCGAGACCTACGCGCTGCCGGAGCCGACGGCGCAGTTCCGGCCGGCCCCGGATGCCGCGCACGCGGCCGGCTTCCAGGCCGCGCAGGAGAACTGCCTGACCTGCCACTCAGCCGACTACGTCGCCATGCAGCCGCCCCGGAAGGGGCAGGCGTTCTGGGACGCCGAGGTCGCCAAGATGATCAAGGTCTACCGGGCGCCGATCACGGAGGAGCAGGCCCGGGCCATCGCCGGCTATCTCGGCGCGGCCTACTGAGCGCCGAGACCGGGCAGGAGGTCGCGCGATGACCGTCAGAACCGCCGTGCCGGACCGGTCCAGGGCCGCGCCGACCGGGTCGCGGGGGGCCTCCGCCTGGGCCGGGGCGGCCGGCACCCTGCTCCCGGGCCTGCTCCTGTGCCTGGGCATCACCGCGGTGGCGCAGGCTCTGCAGGCCGGCGAGGAGCACCTGACCGGCCATCCCTACGTCGAGGCCCTGGTGCTGGCCATCCTGCTGGGGACGGCCGTGCGGACCGCCTGGGTGCCGGGCGCGCGCTTCAAGGCCGGGATCGCCTTCTCGGCCAAGCAGGTGCTGGAAGTGGCCGTCACGCTGCTCGGCGCCGCGGTCAGCCTCGGGGCGATCGTCGCCTCGGGCCCGGCGCTGCTGGCCGGCATCGTCGGGGCGGTGGCGCTGACCATCCTGGCGAGCTGCGCGCTCTGCCGCGCCCTGGGCCTGCCGGTGCGCATGGCGCTGCTGATCGCCTGCGGCAACGCCATCTGCGGCAACTCGGCGATCGCCGCGGTGGCGCCGGTGATCGGGGCGGACAGCCGGGACGTGGCGGCGGCCATCGCCTTCACGGCGGTGCTGGGCGTGCTGATGGTGCTGGGCCTGCCGCTGTTCGTGCCGCTCGTCGGCTTCAGCGAGCACCAGTACGGCGTGCTGGCGGGCCTGACCGTCTACGCGGTGCCGCAGGTGCTGGCCGCGACCGTCCCGGTGGGCCCGCTGGCCACGCAAGTGGGCACGCTGGTCAAGCTGGTCCGGGTGCTGATGCTCGGGCCGGTGGTGCTGGCCCTCTCGCTCCTCGCCCCGCGCCTGCCGGCGGCGGGAGCGAGCGCCAAGCCTGCTGGGGGAAGCGCCCCCGGGAGCGCCCGGCGCCGGCCCGGCTTCTTCAAGCTGGTCCCGTGGTTCATCCTCGGCTTCCTGGCCCTGGCGAGCCTGCGCTCGCTCGGGCTGATCCCGGACGCCTGGGTCGCGCCGATCTCCCGCCTCGCCGGCTTCCTCACCATCGTGTCGATGGCCGCGCTCGGCCTCGGGGTGGACGTGCGCGTGCTGGCCCAGGTCGGCGGCCGGGTCACGATGGCGGTCACCGCCTCGCTCCTCGTGCTGCTGGCCATCGCCGTCCTGCTCATCCGCGGTTTCGGGATCGGCTGAGCCGGTCGCCGGCGGCGCGCCGCACCCGCCGGCGTCCACACGCGGGTGGCCCGGGCTCCGCGAGCGCGATCGCGCCGGGGAAGCGGCTCACACGCAACGGCGGCGGTCGCATACGGCGGACAGCGATGTCGCGCGCCCGGGAGCGTGAAAGTCCCCGACGAGACAACGTCATCCGGGCGCCGATGCGGACGTCGAGCGCGCAACGGGATCGGCGGTGCCACGATGCCGCCGGGGCAGGATCGCGCGATCGCCGCGACGTCTGACGAACACGCAGACGTCTTCGCGCCGAACGCGGTCGAGCAAGACGACAGCTCCGGATATGGGGTGTCCGCGGCGCAACGCCCGACGGGATATGAGTGAACCCTCCGCGCCCGTCCCGTCCATACATGCGCCGGACTGCCCGGCGCGGCACCGATATTCGGCCTCGTGAACGACGGAGATCACCGAATATTTGCGCACAGGAGACAAATATTCGAAGCAGAGATTTGCCCCGCGCGCGGCGTTAACCACGGTTTTCAATATTTCTGAAATTCGAAGCCGCTAATATGCGGATATAACCTGGGATTGAACTGCTACAATGATGACCCCCTCGACGAGAGCGAAGTAGCGAGACGCCGCGTTGGGACTGTATTCCAAGCTGCGGGCCGCACTCGCTGAAGATGCCCTCCTCGCGCGCGGCGTGAAGCGCTCGCTCGTCGACGGGCTGTATCAGCCCTTCGCGTCGCTCGCGGTCGGCGCCGCGTCCGGGACGATCGTCGCCACGGCCGCGGCGTTCTGGTCCGACGATCGCGCGATCACGGTGACCGCGTTCGCGGTCGGCCTGATCGGCCTCACCCGCATCGTGCTCGCTCGGATCTACCTGACGAAGGGGCCGCAGAAGCACGATCGTTACGAGCTCTGGGAGAGGTACTTCTCCCTCGGCGCGTTCGCCTACGCCGCGTCGCTCGGCATCCTGTCGTTCCTCATCACGACGCGGTCGTCCAACCTCGCGCTCCAGGTCATCACCCCCACGTTCACGATCGGTTACGCCGCGGGCATCTCGGGCCGCAATGCGGGCCGCCCCCTGCTGGCCATCGCGCAGGTGCTCCTGTCGGCGATGCCGCTGTCGGCGGGCCTGCTCGTGTCGGGCGACGGCGAGCGGGCCTCGCTCGGCATCCTCTCGCTCCTGTTCGCCTACGGCATGATCGACATCACGCTCAGCACGCGCGAGATCATCGTGTCGGCCCTGGTGACGACGCGCGAGAAGGAGGCGCTCGCCGAGAAATTCCAGGCCCAGGCCAATCTCTTCGACATCGCGTTGCGCAACATGTCGCACGGACTGTGCATGTTCGACGCGCGCGGCCGGCTCCAGGTCTGGAACGACCAGTTCCTCTCGATATCGGGCATTCCCTCGAACCGCATCCACACCAATTCGACGGCCAAATCGCTGTACGCATTGAGCCGCGCCATCATCGATGAGCGAACCGCGGGGCGCGGCGCGACGCTCTCGACATTCTCGGCGGCGTCGAACGCGTTGAGGTCGGGAAACCTGGTCCTGATCCTGCCCGACGATCGCGTGGTCTCCCTGATGCAGCGGCGGACCGCCGAGAAGGGCTACGTGATCATCTTCGAGGACATCACCGAGCGGCGTCGGAGCGAAGCCCGCATCCAGCAGATGGCGCGTTACGACGATCTGACGGGCCTGCTCAATCGCAGCAGCTTCAAGGCCAAGGTCTCCCAGGCGCTGAAAGCCAGCGCCAGCAGCAAGGGCGATTTCGCGGTCCATCTGCTCGATCTCGACCACTTCAAGGTCATCAACGACACGCTGGGGCATCCGGCCGGAGACAGATTGTTGCAGATGGTGGCGGACCGGCTGCGCGGGATCGGGGCGCTGTCCGGATCGGTCGCCCGCCTCGGCGGCGACGAGTTCGTCATCGTCCAGCAATCCGTCACGTCGCCGGCCGTCGCGGAGGATCTCGCGCAGCGCGTCCTGCACGAGCTGGAGCGACCTTTCGATATCGACGGCACCCACGTCACGGTCGGCGCCTCGATCGGCATCGCGATCGCTCCGTTCCATGCCAACGACGAGGACAGGCTGCTGAAATGCGCCGATATCGCCCTCTACGCCATCAAGGGGGCCGGCAGGAGCGGGTTCAAGATCTTCCAGCACGAGATGGAAGCGGCCACGCGCGCGCGGCACGCCCTCGAGTCCGATCTCCGAGCCGCCCTGACCAACGGCGAACTGGAGCTGCACTATCAGCCGATCGTCGACGCGAGCACCGGGGCGATCGTGAGCTGCGAGGCACTGCTACGGTGGCAGCACCCCGTCTCCGGCTACATCCCGCCGTCGGACTTCATCCCGGTGGCCGAGGACACGGGGCTCATCGTCCAGCTGGGCGACTGGGTTCTGAACGAAGCGTGCCGCGAGGCCCGGAACTGGCCGTCGACCGTGAGCGTCGCGGTCAACATGTCGCCGCGTCAGTTCGGTGATCCGCAGCTGGCCTTCCACGTCATCGGCGCGCTGAACCGCTCCGGCCTCCCGGCGCATCGCCTGGAGCTCGAGATCACAGAGAGCGTGACGCTGGGCGCGACGCACAAGATCGTCGAGACCATCCACACGCTCCGCCAGCTCGGGATCCGCCTGTCGATCGACGATTTCGGAACCGGTTACTCGTCCCTGAGCTCCCTGAGAAACTTCGCCTTCGACAAGCTGAAGATCGACCGGTCGTTCGTGTGGGACCTGGACAGGAAGGCCGAGTCGACCGCGATCATCCGGGCGATCGTCGGGATGGGAAGGAGCATCGGGATGGCCATCGTCGTCGAGGGCGTCGAGACGGAGACGCAGCTCTCCATCCTCCGGGCCGAGGGCTGCGATCTGATCCAGGGCTACGTGTTCAGTCGTCCGGTCGCCGCATCCCAGATCCGGGCCATGCTCGCGGCCGCGGAGCCCGTGACGAAGCTAGCGAGCTGACCCCGCCGGCCCCCGCGCGGTCACCGTGCGGGCCTGAGCGGCCTGGGCTTTTCCCCTGAGCCTGTCCTGCGCCAGGACGAGCCGCTCCATGATGCTCAGATCCCTGTCCGTGAGATTCATCGCGGCGGCCGCCCAGACCGAGACGATCTTTCTCAGTTCCTCCAACGATATGCGATTGACCTCCCGGGCGGCTCGATAGATCGCCTGCTGCCCGTTGCGGCGCCGGTGGTTGCCGGCGATGTACGCGCGCACGGCCGCTTCGCCCTGGCCACGCTCGGCGAGGACGTGAACGATTCCCAGTTCGTGCATCTCCTCCGCGGTGTAGGTTCTCCCATCGAGGATCATCTCCTGAGCCCTGATGGTCCCCAGACGCCGGGCGAGGAAGCTGTAGGCCCCCATACCGGGGAAGAGCCCGAAGAGGATCTCCGGGAAGCCGAACTTGGTGCCCTTCTCGGCGATGATCACGTCGAACGAGAGCAGGCCCTCGAACCCCCCGCCCAGCGCGTCGCCCTGAACGAGGCCGATCGTGATGATCGGCAGGTTCAGCGCGTTCATGTTGCGATGAAGAACATCGACGCACGCGTTGCCGTAACCGACCAGCGCGGCCTCGTCGCCCGCGCGGATCTTGCTCGCGAACAGGCTCAGATCACCGCCGAGACTGAACACGCCGGGAAATCGTGAACCGAAGACAAAGTAGTTCAGGTCGAGGCTGCCGTTGCCGAAACCGCGCTCGATGCCATCCTGCAGGCGGCTGAAGTCGGCCAGCATCTCGGGATTCTGGCACGGGCGGCCCTGCGGGCGCATGAAGGCCCACAGGGTGCTGGTGTCGGTTTCGAGATTGACTTCGATCTGAGCGAGTTCGGAAAGGCCGTGGTCGGGAGACGAGACGGTCGGCGCGATCCGCTTCTCGCTCGGCCGCCGTGCGGCCGTCGGACGCCGTCGCAGCGGCACAGGACCAGGGTATGGCACCAAGTCTTTGGCGAGACCTGTAATAGACGCCATCGTATTCGGATCCGTTAAGTGATCCTTAACCGTATCTCAGCCGGCGTTGCGGAGCTAGGCAGCCGGAGCGGCCCTCCTCAGATAATTAAGCTTTGGTTAATGCCGGCCTTTTAGCCACCTTTGCTTGCGAGGCGGGCCTCTCCGGACGAGAGGCCCGCCGACGCCCCGGCGGCTGCCCTGACCCTCGACCTCCACGGCCTCGACGGCGCCGGCTCGGTCCGGCGGGATCGCGGACGGCAGGCGTGAAGCGGCACGCCCGCCGCTTCCGCGCGAGACCGGGTCCGCCGCGGCGACGCGCGGTCAACCGCGCGACGGACGCCTCAGCGGCACCCCGTAACGGCTCCGATCTCCGATCATGCGAGTCGGCGCAATGCTCGCTGCGCCGATCGCCGATCATGACGATTGCTGTCTCCATCCCCAGCAGTTGTATTATAGACGAGTAGCATACCAATAGTTGCACAATATTATCTGTTCGTTATAAATTTTCATGTCTATCGAGACCATGATCCGAGAGCGATCCGACGACGAGAGCGACGAGAAGCCGGCACTCTATCTATGGTTGACGACAGCGTTTCTCTATTTCTGCACCGCTGCCTCGACACTGAGCCTGGCCAGTAGCGGACACGACATCGCTGCCTTATGGCCGGCCAATGCCATTCTGGTCGCCCTGCTGCTCTCCCATGACAGGGTGCGATCGGGCACGGTGCTGAGCGCCGGATTGGCCGCGAACATCGCGGCCAATGTCCTGACGCGGGGGACTTCGATCGGCCCGTTCCTGTACAGTCTCGCCAACCTCGCCGAGGTGATGTTGGCCGTCCGTCTCCTGCGAAGGACCTACGAGCAGGACGCCCTGCTGCAATCCACGAGATCCGCCCTGCGGTTCCTCGCGATCGCGGGATTGCTGGCACCGGCCGCGAGCGGCGTGCTGGGAGGCTTGACGGCGCATCTCGTCTTCGGCGAGCCCCTGTTGCGCTCGTTCGGCACCTGGGTCGCGAGCGACGGCCTGGGACTCATCGTCTTCACGCCCTTCCTGCTCGCGCTGTTCCGAGGCGATTACGCGCGTGCGCTCGCGGAGCGGAGCTGGCGGGACCGGCTCGAAGCGGCCGCCTTGCTCGTCCTCGCAGGCTCGGTCGCGTACGCGACCTTCTTCTGCACCAGCCGCCCCTTGCTGTTCCTGATCTTCCCGCCCCTCATCCTGATCGCTTTCCGGCTGGGCCGCCTGGGTGTCATCGCGGCCGTGATGGTCGTGGCCGTCATCGGAGGCGTCGCCACGATGTACGGTCGCGGGCCGATGGTCCTGATCGCGGCCGACGCCGTCACGCAGGCGCAGGCGTTCCAGGTGTTCCTGGCCTTCATCCTGCTGACCTGCCTGCCCGTCGCGGCGGAGGTCTCCGCGCGGGCGCGGCTGACGGCCGAGCTGGCCGCGCACGATCGGGAGATGACGAGGAGCGCCTTCACCGATTCCCTGACAGGACTGCTCAACCGTGCGGGCTTCGAGCATCAGATCGAGACCATCCTGCCCGTCAGGGCGCTGCCGCCCGTCAGCCTGATCGCGATCGACATCGATCACTTCAAGCAGATCAACGACCGCTGGGGGCATCCGGCGGGCGATCGCGCGCTCGAGACTCTCGGATTGCTGCTCGCGTCGCAGATCCGCCCGGGGGATCTGGTCGCGCGCCTCGGCGGCGACGAGTTCGTGATCCTTCTCCGCGAGAGCGACCTCGAGCGCGCCAGGGCGGTGTGCGAGCGGATCCGCGCGAGCGCACGCGCCTTGCCGTTCTCGACCGGTGCCGGGACCGAAGCGCCGGTCAGCCTGAGCATGGGCTTGGCCGTCGCGCGCGTGGGCGAGGGCTACGAAGCGCTGGCTCAGCGGGCCGACAGCGCTCTGTACGAGGCGAAGCACGCCGGCCGCGACGCCCTGCGATGGGCCGCCTGACTCCGGGATCGACCCTGACCGGCGGCGATCCGGGCCCGGTCGTTTGGCCGTGAAACGCCTGCCCCGTAGGATCGGCCGATGAGACGCCGCCACCTCGTCGGACCGATCCTCTGCGTCGCGCCGCTCGCCCTCCTCTTCGGGACGGCCGACGGTCCCGCGGGCTCCGCGGCCCCCGGCCTGGTGCCGCAGGCCGAGCGCGCGGATCTCGTCCGCGTGGAGAAGGCGCAACGGCGCCTGACGCTGCTGCGCGGCGGACGCGTCCTGGCGGTCTACCGCGTCTCGCTGGGCTTCGCGCCGATCGGCCCGAAGGCGAGGGAAGGCGACGGCCGAACACCCGAGGGTCGCTACCGCATCGCGGGCAAGAACCCGGACAGCATCGCCCACCTCGCGCTGCGGATCTCCTATCCGGACGCCGCCGACCGCGCCGCGGCGTCCGCGGCCGGCGTGCCGCCCGGTGGAGACATCATGATCCACGGTCTGAGGAACGGGTTCTCCTGGGTCGGTCGCCTGCATCGTCTGATCGACTGGACGGATGGCTGCGTGGGCGTGACCAACGCCGAGGCCCGCGCGATCTACGCGCGGGTCGAGGTCGGCACGCCGATAGAGATCCGGAGCTGAGCGGGATCGGGCGCCGTCGGGCGGAGCGTTCGGGGCCGGACGGCGCGCGGCCGGGGCGCCTCAAGGCCCCGCATCCCCGGCGGCCGCGCCAGGACCCGCGGGCGGGCGCCACGGGAGCGGATCGAACGAGCGCCGGAGCGCCTCGAGGAACCGCTCCGTCCGGGCCGCGCGCGACCGCCGTTCCGAGCCGAGCAGGGCGACGACCGGCGCCGACGGCAGGGCGTAGCCTTCGAGCAGGCGCGCCAGCCGCCCCGCGCGCAGGTCGTCGGCGACATCCCATTCCGAGCGCACGATCACGCCGAGGCCCGCGAGGGCCCAGCCCCGCACCACGTCGCCGTCGTTGCTGACCAAGGCCGCATCCACCCTGACGCGGACCTCGGCGCCCTCCGCCGCGCGGAAGCGCCAGAGCGTCACGTCCTCGTCGTTCTCGCGCAGCGCGATGCAGGTGTGATCCCGCAGGTCGGCCGGCACGCGCGGGGCCGGATGCCGGGCCAGGTAGGCGGGCGCCGCGCAGAGGATCCGGTCGTTCGGCGCGAGGGCGCGCACGGTCAGGCTCGGGGTCGCCTCCCTGATCTCACCGACGTGGATCGCGAGGTCCCAGGTCTCGGACGGGATGCGGCCCAGGCGATCCGAGAGCAGCAGGTCGATCCGCACGCCCGGATGCCGCAGCCGGAACGCCGTCACGACGGGGGCCACGTAGCGGCGCCCGAAGCCGAGCGGGGCGACGACGCGCAGATGTCCGGTCACCGCGCCGACGCGCTCGGCCAGGGCGTCGGCGAGATCGTCGAAGGCGCCGAGGAGGTCGCGACCGCGCTCGGCCAGCAGTTCCCCCTCGTCGGTCAGCGTGAGGCCGCGGCCGGACCGGTCCACCAGATGGACCCGCAGCCGCTTCTCCAGGCTGCGCAGCCGCTGCGTCACGGCGGGGGGCGACACGTTCAGGCTGCGCGCCGCGGCGGCCAGGGACGGGCTGGCCGCGACCGCGACGAAGAAGCGGAGATCGTCGGTGTCGAGCATTAAGGCCGACCTTAATCCAGAATGCCGAACAGATTAATGGCGTCTCGCGGTCCGGCATGATCTGTCACCCGGCAGCGAGACAGGGAGGCGTGGACATGCCGGAGACCGGAGTCGGGACGCAGGTGCCGTCAGCGGAGGCCGACGGGGCGTCGGGTCCTCTTCAGACACCGTGCCTTCTCCTGGACGAGGCGCGGCTGCGCGCGAACCTCGCGGGGCTGCGGGCGCACCTGGACCGGCTGGGCGTCGCCTTCCGGCCGCACCTGAAGACGGCGAAGTCGATCGACGTCGCCCGCCTGGCGATGACCGGTCCGGCCGGCCCGGCGATCGTCTCGACCCTGCGCGAGGCCGAGTACTTCGCCGAGGGCGGGGTCCGGGACATGATCTACGGCGTCGGCATCGCCCCGCAGAAGCTCGACCGCGTCGGCGCGGTCCGGCGCCGCTGGGGCGCGGACCTCGCCGTGGTGCTCGACTCGATCGAGCAGGCGGACGCGGTCGCCGCCTGGGCCGCGCGGACCGGCGACCGTCTGCCGGTCCTGATCGAGGTCGACGCCGACGGGCATCGCTCCGGCGTGAAGCCGGCCGACGCGGCGCTGCTGGTGGCGATCGGGCGCGCGCTCGGCGCGGGGGCGGACCTGCGCGGCGTGCTGCTCCACGCCGGCGACAGCTACGGCCTCAGCGATCCCGAGGATCTCGCCGCGGCCGCGGAGGGCGAGCGCGCGGCGGCGGTGACGGCGGCCACCCTCCTGCGCGCGGCGGGCCTGCCGTGCCCGGTGGTGAGCGTCGGCTCGACCCCGACCGCGCGCTACGCCCGGAACCTCGACGGGATCACCGAGGTCCGTGCCGGCGTGTTCATGTTCGGCGACCTGTTCCAGGCCGGGGTCGGCTCCGTCGCGGTCGACGACATCGCGGTGAGCGTGCTCGCCACCGTGATCGGGCACCGCCGCGACAAGGGCTGGATCATCACCGATGCCGGCTGGATGGCGCTGTCGCGCGACCGGGGCACGGCCCGGCAGGCGGTCGATCAGGGCTACGGCGTGGTCTGCGACCGCGCCGGCCGCCCCTACCCGGACCTGATCGTCGCCGACGCCAACCAGGAACACGGCATCCTCGCCCTGCGCCCGGGCTCCCGCGCCGCCCTCCCCGACCTGGCCATCGGCGACCGTGTGCGCGTCCTGCCGAACCACGCCTGCGCGACGGGCGCCCAGTACGATCGCTATCACGTCCTCGACGCCGACGGGCGGGTCGCCGCCGTCTGGCCGCGCATCAATGGCTGGTAGGCGGCGCCGACCGTGACGTCGCGGATCGGGCGCCTCGCGAGCGCCCGGCGGCGCCGGACGCGGCGGGAGCCCGCCCGGACACCGCGAGGCGCGTGACCGCCGCCCTCCTCGGGGCGGCGCATGCCGCCCGCGCGCACTGACGCGCGCACTGACGCGCGCTCCGGGCCCCGTCGGCACGGCCCGAGGCCCCCGGCACCGACGCCGCCCGATGCGACGCCCGATACGGAAGGAGAAGCCCATCATGACAGCCCACCGGTTCGACGCCGTCCTGTTCGACCTCCTGACGGCCCTGCTCGACAGCTGGTCCCTGTGGGACTCGGTCGCCGGCAGCACGGAGGCCGGCCGCCGGTGGCGGGCCGAGTACCTGCGGATCACCTACCGGACGGGGGCGTACCGGCCCTACGAGGATCTCGTGGCGGAGGCCGCCGCGGCGGTGGGCCTGCCGCGCCGCCTCGCGGCGGACCTCGAGGACCGCTACGGCGAGCTCCGGCCCTGGCCCGGCGTGACGGAGACCCTGCAGGCGCTCGCGGCGCGCTCCGTGCGGCTCGGCGTCGTGACCAACTGCTCCGAACGTCTGGGTCGCATCGCCGCCGGCTGCCTGGGGGTCGAACTCGACGCGGTCGTCACGGCGGAGCGCGCCGGCTTCTACAAGCCCGATCCGCGTCCCTACCGGCTGGGACTGCAGGCCCTCGGGGTCGAGCCGGCGCGCTGCCTGTTCGTCGCGGGCTCGGCCTTCGACCTCGTGGGCACGGCGCGGGTGGGGCTGGCGACGTACTGGCACGACCGCGTGGGCATGGCGGCCCCGGACGGCGCGTCGCCCCCGCTGGCGCACGAGACCACCCTCGATCCGCTACGCGCCTGGTTCGATCCGGGCGCGCGCTGACGCCGGCGGTCTCCGGGCGCGGCGGGAGCGAAGGCGGGGCGGGCGACGGGCCGGCGGAGGGTACCTCCCGACCCGCGCGAGGCGACCGCATGTGCCGCCGCGCACCGGGCGGCCCGGCGCGAGCTTTGCCTTTCGGCCGTCGCCCGGTCCATGTAGCCGCCCATGATCCGCCTCATCCCCAGCCTGCCCGCGGCCTACGTCATCGCGCGGGTGGTGTGGCCCCTGCCGGTGCCGCTCGCGCTCAGGCTCGGCCTCGCCGGGCTCCTCCTGGTCGCCTCCCAGTACCACCTGTGGAGCCGCCTCTCCTCCGGCTCCGTCTTCGCGCCGGAATTTCCGCGCCCCGTCGTCATCCTGTTCAACTGGGCGTTCGGTGCGATCGCGCTGGCGGCGGTGATGCAGCTCGGCCTCGATGCCGTCGCGCTGATCTCGCTGGCTCTGCCCGGGGGCGGCTGGGCGATCCCGACCGCCTGGCGCATCGCGGTGGCCTCGACGGCCGCGGGCCTCTCGGCCGTCGCCGTGTGGCAGGCCGTGCGCGTGCCGCCCCTGAAAGACGTCCCGGTCGCGATCGCGGACCTGCCCCCCGGCCTCGACGGCTACACGATCCTGCACCTGACCGACCTGCATATCAGCCGCCTGTTCCCGGCCGCCTGGGCGCGGGCCGTCGTCGCGCGGGCCGACGCCCTCCAGGCCGACCTGATCGTCGTGACCGGCGACTTCATCGACGGTTCGCTGGAGGCCCGGCGAGACGACGTCGCGCCGCTGCGGGCCCTGCGCGCGCGCGACGGTGTCTGGGCCGTGCCCGGCAACCACGAGTACTTCTTCGACCACGATTCCTGGATGGGCCATCTCGCGGGCCTGGGGATCCGCGTCCTCGCCAACACCCACACGATCCTGAGGCGCGGGGGCGACGCGCTGGTGCTGGCCGGCGTCACCGACCGCTCCGCGCCCGCCACGGGGCATCCGGGGCCCGACCTCGACGCGGCCCTGGCGGGCGCACCGCCGGGCGCGCCGATCGTTCTGCTGGATCACCAGCCGGCCAACGCCGCGCGGGCCGCGGCGCGCGGCGTCGCGCTCCAGCTCTCCGGCCACACCCACGGCGGCATGATCCGCGGCCTGGACCGGCTGGTGGCGCGCGGCAATGCCGGGTTCGTCTCGGGGGCGTACCGGGTCGGGGCCATGCGGCTCTACGTCAGCAACGGCACCGGGCTCTGGCCCGGCTTTGCCCTCCGGCTCGGGCGTCCGTCGGAGCTGACGCGGATCACCCTGCGGGCAGCCACCTGACGCGCGCGCGCCGCCGCGCGGCTTCCCGCACGGGTCAGCGATCCAGGCCCGGGAGGCCCCAGCGCCGGCCGAAGCCCGCATCGCCGGACACTCGGCTGTTTCCCCCGGGAGGGGCCATGTTCTTCGGAACGGCTACCCCGGGTCGCTGCCGGATCGCCCCCGCTCGGAAGCTGCCGGCCGGCTCGCGGGAGAAGAGCGGTGAGAGCGGCCCCTGCGCGCGTGCCGGACAGCGCCAGTCCCAGGACGAAGCCTGGCCTCGACGAAAGGTCAGGCCATCGCACCCTCGATTAAACCTTCTCGTCGTATCCCCCGGATACCATCTTGGCTCCGGCGAGGTCGAACAGTGCTGCAGGGGACCATATCGAATACCCAGCGCGAGGCACTCCGCCAGCAGGCGCTGGCCCAGATCGCCCTCCTCGACACGCCGCCGGAGCGCGAGTTCGACGCACTCGCCAGGCTCGCGCAGCGCATGCTCGGCACCGGCATGTCCTCGATCACCCTGATCGACCCGGAGCGCCAGTGGTTCAAGGCGCGTTGCGGTCCCTTGGCGGCCGAGACGCCGCGTGCCCAGGCGTTCTGCCCCGTCGTGTTCGAGACGGAGGCTCCGCTGATCGTGGCGGATGCCAGCCTCGACCCTCGCTTCGTGGCCAGCCCCTTCGTCACGAACGCCCCGTACATCCGCTACTACGCGGGCGTGCCGGTCCGCGTCCGGCAAGCCGACGGCGACAAGATCACGATCGGCACGCTCTGCGTCCTCGACGAACAGCCCCGCGAGCCGACGACGACAGACCTGGAGGTGCTCGAAGAGCTGGCCTGCGTCGCGGAGGCCCTGATCGAGGCGCGCGCCGTGGCCCTGCGCGCAGCCGAGGCTGCCGAAGAACGCCGGATGGCCGTCGAGGGCCTGGAGCGTGAGCGCCGCCAGTTCAAGCAGGCGGAGCGCATGGCCGAGATGGGCTCGTACCGCTACGATATCGAGACGCGGTCGACCTCCTGGTCGGACGGCGTCTTCGTCATTCACGAGCTGCCCGTCA
Organism: Methylobacterium sp. 275MFSha3.1; assembly: GCF_900108435.1. Classification (NCBI taxonomy): domain Bacteria; kingdom Pseudomonadati; phylum Pseudomonadota; class Alphaproteobacteria; order Hyphomicrobiales; family Methylobacteriaceae; genus Methylobacterium; species Methylobacterium sp. 275MFSha3.1. Next base: position 146,466 of record NZ_FNWP01000017.1, read on the forward strand.
GCGGCGGTGTGCCGATTGGCGCGATCATGAACTTCTTTCCCGAGCCCGATCGCGCCCTCTTCCGCGCGGCCGTCAGGCGCGTGCTGGACACGGGCGAGCCGTTCGAGATGGACGCCGATTTCGTGACCGCCAAGGGCAATGCCCGGCGCGTGCGGTGCTCCTGCGAGATCGAATTGGTCAAGGGTAAGCCCGTCGCCCTCATCGGCCTGATCCAGGACATCACCGAACGGCACAGCTTGGAGCAGCGTCTTCGCCATCAGGCGCGCACCGATGACCTGACGCAACTCGCCAACCGAGCCGAATTCCACCGCGCACTCGACGCGCGGCTGCGCGAGGCGCGCGCTTCCGACGACGATGTGGCTGTCCTCCTGATCGACCTCGACGGCTTCAAGGGCGTGAACGATCGCCTCGGGCACGCGGCCGGCGACGAGGTTCTGCGTTGCGTAGCCGAGCGGTTGCGCGCGCCCTGCTACGCCGGTTGCTTCCCGGCACGGTTGGGGGGCGACGAGTTCGCGATCCTAGAGCCTGCCGGCTGCGATGGCGCGGGCGTGCAGGCGATGGTGCGGCGCCTCCTGCACGACCTCGAGATGGTCGTGAAAGGGCAGGGTCAGATCGCGCGGGTGACGGGAACGATCGGCCTCGCGCGGTCACGAGAGGCCGGACAGGACCGCGACGTGCTGCTGCGCCACGCCGACGCGGCCCTCTACGCCGCGAAGCGTAAGCAGAAGGGGACGGCTGAAACCTACTCGGCCGCGACGGATCCGACTGCCACGCCGGTTCGCGGCGCGTCCGCTCTCGAGTTGGCTCCTCACCGACGCCTCTGACGCGGAGTCGGCCACACGACCCTCTGGCCCGGGTCCGGCGGACGAGGGCGCGGACGGGATGAGCGAAGGCGCGCGGAGATCGTCGCGCCGCCCGGAGCGGATGGCGAGGCGGCGGAAGCGCGCCGACCACGCCGGCGTGCGCGGCGATCCAGCGGTGGCGTCCGAGATCCTCGCTGCCCTCGCCGCCGCGCCGTGCGATGCGCGGCGTGATGCTGCGGGATCGGCACGGGTGCCGGGAGCGACCCGGCCGCGACGAGGAGCGTGGCTCAAGAGGCCCTCACCACGCGGCCTGGAGGCCGGCGGTGAACACCTGGGCGGTGGCGCCCGGGCGGACGTCGCCGGTATAGCCCACCGACAGCCGCACGCCCGCGGCGACCGCCCCCGTCAGGCTCACCCCCAGAACCGCGCCGTCCCGGCCCAGCGCGCTCGTCCGGCCCGCGAACCCCGCCCCGAACAGGCTCGAGCGAACCACCGCCGCCGTGTCGGCCAGCTCGTGCGCCCAGTACGCCCGACCCTCCAGGCGCAGGTCCGGAATGCCCGCCACCGCCCAGCTCGTCACCCGCCCGCCGACCAGGCTGCGCGCCGCGTCGAGGTCGGCCACCGCGAAGCCCT